>NZ_JADZGI010000008.1 GCF_015865035.1 Novosphingobium aureum
CCAGAAGGTCGCGGGACGGATGAACAGGCGGTCGAAGGTCTTCTCGCGCGCGAAATATTCCTTGGAGAGCGGCGGGCGCTCGTAGGGGTATTCGGGCTCGCGGCCGATCACCGTGATCGTGCCCTCAAACCCGTTCTGCCGCAGCGCGATGGCGCACTGCGCCCCCCCGTGCCCGGCACCCACGATCACTACGTCCGACTTGGTCATGCCTCACCCCGTTTGTCTATCTGGCGTTCGGCGCCTCAACGACGCCGGGCCCTGTCTGGTTTCGTCCTATTCGCTCCCGAGCGCGCAGGCGATAGCCGATTGCACCGCAGCTGCGGTGAATCAGGCGAATGCCGCCATGGTCAGCTCGAGCGAGCGCTGCTGGATGGCCGGGTCGAAAGTCGAGGTGCTCACGATCAGCTCGTCCGCGCCGGTCCGCTGGGCGAAGGCCTCGAGCTGGCTGCGCACCATCTCCGGCGTGCCCAGCGCGCTGACCGAGCGCACCTGCTCGAGCATCGCGCGCGCCGCACCCGGAAGCCCCGCGCGATAGTCGCGGATCGGCGGCTGCAGCTGGCCGGGGTTGCCGGTGCGCAGTGCGACGAAGCTCTGGTCGGTCGAAGAAGCATGATACCATGCCTCTTCCTCGCTCTCGGCGGCGAGCACGTTGATACCGGCCATGAAATGCGGTTTCGCGCAGAACTCGGAAGGTTCAAAGCGCTCGCGGTAGATGCGCGCGGCCTCGTCGAGATGAGTCGGCGCAAAGTGCGAGGCGAAGGCGTAAGGCAGGCCGAGCATGGCCGCCAGCTGCGCGCCGAACAGGCTCGACCCCAGAATCCACATCTCGACGTCGGCGCCCGAAGCCTGGGGCGATTCGACCCCGCCGACCGCCTGCCCGGCGAAGCGCGCGCGCAATTCGACGACATCCTGCGGGAAACGCTCGGAAGCCCCGATGATGTCCTTGCGCAGCGCATTGCCGAGCCGTCCGTCGGCGCCCGCCGCGCGGCCAAGGCCGAGGTCGACGCGCCCCGGGAACATCGCCGCGAGCGTGCCGAACTGCTCGGCGATCACGTAAGGAGTATGGTTGGGCAGCATGATCCCGCCCGCGCCGATCCGGATCGACTTCGTCGCATTGCCAAGGTGCGCCAGCACGACCGAAGTCGCGCCCCCGGCGATGCCCGCCATGCCGTGATGCTCGGCCACCCAGTAGCGCGCATATCCCGCCGCTTCGGCGGTCTGTGCCGTGGCGACGCTGACCGCGATCGAATCGGCGATGCTGGCGCCTTCGCGCACGGTGACGAGGTCGAGGACCGAAAGGGGGATCATGGCATGTACTCGAATTGCGGGAGTGGGGAGGGATGGATCACGGGGCGCTGGCGTCGGCTCCGAGCTGGGCGATGTAGCCGCGCGCGACCCCGGCTTCTGGACTTTCAGGGGCGACGGCGATGACCGAGTTCCAGCTGCGCCGCGCCGCCTCCTCGTTGTCCGAGAGCATGGCGATGACGCCTGCCTCGAGCCCGACGGCGGGATCGCGCGGGGCCAGCTGCGCGGCCTTGTCGATCTGGCTCTGCGCCTCGATCAGCTTGTCCTGCCGGCGCGAGAGCGTCGCCGAAAGCAACCAGGCCTGTGCGTCTTCGGGCGCGGCCTCGCGCGCTTCGGCCAGTGCCTTTGCGGCTTCGTCGCCCTGGTCAAGCGCGACAAGCGCGCGGGCACGGTCGAGTGCGATCGAGGCCTGCAGCGCCTTGTCTTCGGTAAGTTTGGATTCGCCGGCGGCGGGGCCAAGCAGCAGCAGTGCGCGCGCGGCATCGCCGCTGGCCAGCTGCGCGTTGCCCGCCATCGCGCCCAGTCGCGCGCGGCTTGCGTGGTCATCGCTCTCGGCCGCATCGCGCGCGGTCACGAAGGCATCGCGCGCCTCGTCGAACTGGCCGAGGTCCGAGAGGGCTATGCCCAGGCACAGCCCGGCGCGCAGCTTCTCGCGCCCCACCGCCTGGTCGAGCGCCTCTTGCGCGAGGCGTGCGGATCGTTCGGGATCGGCCTCGACCGCGCCGATACAGCCGCCCGGATTGCTTGTCGGAGCGGTATAGCCGGGACCTGCCGCCGCCGCGCGGCGAGCCTCGTCCTCCTTCTTCTCGATGATCTCGAGCGGGAGCGAGGAAGCAGGGGCGGTGCCGATGCCGCCTCCAAGCTGCGCCAGGACGGGCAGCAGGAACGTAAGACTGGGCATGTGTCTAGGGTCTCCGGTCAGCTCGCCGGATCGCGCGCGAGCACCAGTTCGGCGACGGTGCGCATTAGCACGGCGATGTCGCTCTCACGCGAGAGGCGATGGTCGCCATCCTTGATCAGCGTCACCTGCACGTCGTCTGAACGCAACGCTGCCGAAAGCTGCATCGAGATATCGAAAGGCACGTCCTCGTCACGCTGGCCATGCAGCAGGCGTACCGGGCCATCGAAGGGAATTTCGCCGCCGAGCATCAGGTTGGCCTGCCCGTCCGCCCAGAAGCCGGGGTGCGTCGGGGTCGGTTCGGGGCCATAGGGATTGTCTTCGTAGATCGTCTCGCCATCGGCGAGCAGGCCCTTGTCCATCTGCGGCACGCCCCAGTCGGTGAAGTCGGGCGCGGCGGCGATGCCGATCATCGAGTGGACCTGCTCGAGCGGCAGCGCGCGCTCGACCATGAGCATGAGCCAGCCGCCCATCGAGGACCCGATCAGGAGCACCTTGTCGAGCCCGGCGGCCTTGATCACCGCGACCACCTCGTCGCGCCAGCGGCTGAGCGTTCCCTCGGCGAAGTCGCCATCGCTCTGCCCACAGCCCGAATAGTCGATTAGCAGGCAGGCGCGCCCGGCGTGCTGGGCCATCTCGAACAGCGCGGTGGCCTTGCTGCCCGCCATGTCGGACATGTAGCCCGGCAGGAAGACGATCGTCGGGCCCTGTCCGGGGGTGAAGCGGTGCGCGATGCGGCGGCCATCGGCCATTTCGTGGAAGCGGATCTCGGTCATGGGCGGCAAGGTGGGGAGCGCGGGCACGAAGGGCAAGCGAAGATGCTGCCCTAGACGGGGGCCCATCCTTTCAGGTCAACGCATGGGCAAGGCGATTTTCGCTTTCACCCCGGTCCGCTTCACGCCTAATGATGGCCCGCCAAACACCCGTTCCCGACCGACACGAAGGACCCCATGAGCGCCGAGGTCATCCGCTTCCCGACGCCGCCGAGCCGCATGGCGCTGCGCCTCGAATGGTTCGCGCAGGACCGTTCGGTACTGCTCGCGATCTGGGCGCTCTATCTCGTGCTGCGCGTGGCCGTGCTGTTCGTGCCGGTCGAGCCGACCTCGGACGCCTTGTGGTACGACATGCGCGCAATCGCGCTCTCGTCGGGTCAGGGTTATCTCGACAATGCCGGGGAACCGACCGCGTTCTGGCCACCGGGCTGGCCCATGGCGCTTTCGCTCATATACGCGCAGTTCGGTGTCTCGAAGGTGGCGCTCGGCCTGTTCAATTTGCTCAGCGCGCTGCTCACCGGGGCGCTGACGCTGGCGCTGGGGCGGCGCATCTTCGGCAACGAGGCGGCCGCGCGCATGGGGCTGCTGCTGCTCGCGGTCTATCCCAACGCCATCGGCTACGTGCCGCTCGCGCTGACCGAGGTGTTCTATACGCTGCTGCTGATGACCGGCTGCTGGATTCTCGTGATCCGCGACAAGCGCCTGCAACTGGTCACTGCGGGCGTGATCCTCGGCTTCGCCACACTGGTGAAGGCGCAGACGCTGGTAGTGATCCCGCTGGTCTTCGCGATCGACTGGCTGCGCATGCGCGGGGTCTGGAGCCGCCTGCCGCGGCTGCTGGGCGAAGGCCTGCTGGTGCTGGGCGTCGCCTTGCTGACGGTCCTGCCCTGGACGATCCGCAACCACGAGGTACTCGGCGAATGGGTCCTCGTCTCGACCAATGGCGGCTACACCCTGCTCACCGGCAACCACGATGCGGCAAGCGGAGACTATTCGCCCGAGGGTCCGGCTGTCGAAAGCCTGATCCAGCGCACCGATCTCGACGAAGTCGCGCGCGACCACGAGGCACGGCGGCTGGGCTGGCAATGGATCGCGGACAACCCCGGCAGGTTCCTTGCGCTGGCGCCGAAGAAGCTCGCGCGGCTGTGGCTGCCCGATGGCGAGGCGGAGTGGGCCTATCAGGCCGGTACGCCCGGCTACGAAGATGTAGCCCCGCTGTTTCGCGCCGTGCGATACCTCAACCAGGCCTATTATGGTGCGTTGATGTTGGCCTTCGCCGCGGCCTTCGTGGTGATGCTCATACGCCGTCAACGCGACGGGCAGCGCTGGCCCGGCTGGTGGCTGCTGCCTTATGCCATCGCCGCCTTCCCGAGCGCGATCGCGGTGGTGTTCTCGGGCCAGTCGCGGTTCCACTATCCGGTCATGCCCTTTGTGTGCATGACCGTCGGATGGCTGGCGGTGGCGGGCTGGCAGGCATGGTCGGAGCGGCGCCTCGGCCCGCGCCTGCGCTGAGTGACAAGCCTCCGCTGGAGGATCAGTACAGAACCGGGTTCGCGACCCACAGCACCATGCCGCCGCCCGCACGCTCGAAGACATAGGCAGGCACGGCATCGATATCGAGCGAGAGCGTCTCGTCGCGCGCGAGACCGGTCCAGACCGCGCAGCCGAGCACCATCGCGAAGGCCAGCCCCGCTACGATCCGGCGCTTGCCGGTGCCTGCTCCTGATGACCGCCGGTACCAGCGCGGCATCGTCACTCTCCCCAAGGACATCTCAGTCCCTCTCGAATATCTCTTCTATCGTCTTTTCGAACAGGTCCGCAATGCGAAACGCGAGCGGAAGCGACGGGTCGTAGCGGCCCGTCTCGATCGCATTGACGCTCTGGCGCGAAACCTCGAGACGCGTGGCGAGGTCCTGCTGGCTCCAGCCGCGCTCGGCGCGCAGCACCTTGAGGCGGTTCTTCACGCACACCCCGCATCGCCGAGCGTCAGCTTGTTCCACAAGCCGCCGAGGCCGAGGCCGAAACACCAGATCGGGAAGACCCAGAACAGGGGCAGCGGCGAGACCGTGGTGAACAGCTCGAGGATGCCCCAGACGCTGCATATCGCAAGCGTGACGCCGGTGGCGAACATCGCCTTGCGGACCTCGAGCATGCGCAGGTACTCGTCCTCGAGCTCCGTATAGAAGCGGCCGATCGCCCAGATCATGCCCAGCACGGCAAGTCCGGGCAGCAGCGCGATGGCGACGTTGCCCGCGCTGACCGGCGCCGCCTTGTCGAGCAGGCGACTCGCGGTAAAGATGCCTGCCAGATAGAGCCCGGCAAAGCCGAACAGGCGCACGAAGTAGCGGCGCTGGACCGCGCTCTTCGGGATCAGCCCCACGATCAGCCCCGCCCGGCACGAGCGGCACAGCGCCGCGCCGACGACACCGCGAAGGCAGGCATGGCCACGACGGCGGCGAAAGTCGTCCAGTCGGGCAGGACGTCGAGGATGTTGAGCACGGCCACGGCAAGGATGGCGAGGGCCCAGGTGATGGCAATCCTGATCGGCATGATGACAAGCTCCCTTTCACTTATGTAAAGGGTGTTTGTCATAAATACCGCATTCGTGTCAAGCCACATTGACATTAAGGACAGCTCCCTTGTCTTCCAGACCCTGTCGCCATGGCCAGCGCGTGACGCGTGACTCGGCGGGCAGGCGCTGCTAAGGCTGGCGCCACCATGACCAAGCGTGTGACTACCACCACGACCACTACCACCCGGCGCGCCCGGGCACGGCTGGTCGCGGCCTGAACACGCGTACCGCCGCTGCCCGGGCTTCGGGCGGAGCGGCGTCATCCTCCCGAAACATCGCCCCCTCACCCGATGCCCGGCCTTGCCGCTGTGGTCCGCCTTGTGCCAAAGGCCGCCCGAGCAGCGCCGCGAAGGCCCATGAGCGAAAGACAAGTCCGATGTCCGAGATGATCAAGATCAGCCTGCCCGACGGTTCGGTGCGCGAAATGCCCGAAGGCTCGACCCCTGCGGACGTCGCCGCCGCGATCGGCCCCGGCCTCGCCAAGGCCGCCATCGCCGCCCGGATCGACGGCGAGTTGGTCGACCTCTCGCGCCCCTTCGCGGGCGACGCCGCGCTCGCGCTGGTCACCGCGAAGGACGAGGCCGAGGCGCTCGACCTTGCCCGTCACGACTATGCCCACGTGCTGGCCGAGGCGGTGCAGGCGCTCTGGCCCGGCACGCAGATCACTTTCGGTCCCTCGACCGACGATGGCTTCTACTATGACGTCATGGCGCCCGCGAGCCGCGCGCCTTTCTCGATGGACGACCTGCCCGCCATCGAGGAGAAGATGCGCGAGATCATCAAGGCCGACAAGCCGCTGACCCGCGAGGTCTGGACCCGCCAGCAGCTGATCGACAAGTGGAGTGCCGAGGGCGAGAGCTTCAAGGCCGAGTGGGCCGCAGAGCTGCCCGAGGGCGAGGAACTGACCGTCTACTGGTCGGGCAAGGACTGGCTCGACATGTGCCGCGGCCCCCACCTGCCCTCGACCGGCAAGCTCGATTCGCAGGCCTTCAAGCTGATGCGCGTTGCCGGTGCCTACTGGCGCGGTGACCAGAAGAACGCACAGCTGACCCGCATCTACGGCACCGGCTGGCTCAACAAGAAGCAGCTCAACGCCCACCTGACCCGTCTCGAGGAAGCCGCCAAGCGCGACCACCGCAAGCTGGGCAACGAGATGGACCTGTTCCACCTCCAGGCCGAAGCTCACGGCTCGGTGTTCTGGCACCCCAACGGCTATGTCATCTACCGCGCGCTCGAGGACTACATGCGCCGCGCGGTCGAGGCGGCGGACTGCAAGGAGGTCAAGACCCCGCAGGTGATGGACGCACGCCAGTGGGAACAGTCGGGCCACTGGGGCAAGTACCGCGAGAACATGTTCGTCATTCCCGACGAGACGCCCAACACCGAGGACGATGGCCCGATCGTCTCGGACGAGGCCGACTGGATGGCCTTGAAGCCGATGAACTGCCCCGCGCACGTGCTCATCTTCAAGCAGGGCACCAAGTCCTACCGCGACCTGCCCTTGCGCATCGTCGAGAACGGCTGCTGCCACCGCAACGAGCCGCACGGCGCGCTCCATGGCCTGATGCGCGTTCGCCAGTTCACGCAGGACGACGGGCACATCTTCTGCCGCGAGGACCAGATCGTCGCCGAGACCCGCGCCTTCTGCGAGCTGGCCGACCGCGTCTACAAGGACTTCGGCTTCACCTACTCGATCAAGCTCGCGCTGCGCCCCGAACAGCGCTTCGGCACCGACGAGATGTGGGACAAGGCCGAGGACGAGCTGCGCAACGCGGTTATCGCCGCAGGCCTCGCCACCGAGGAATACGGCTGGGAGGAACTGCCCGGTGAAGGCGCGTTCTACGCGCCCAAGCTCGAATGGCACCTCACCGACGCGATCGGGCGCACCTGGCAGGTCGGCACGATCCAGTCGGACCGCGTGCTGCCCGAGCGCCTCGATGCGACTTATGTCGGCGAGGACGGCGAGAAGCACCGCCCGGTCATGCTTCACCGCGCGATCTTCGGGTCGTACGAACGCTTCATCGGCATCCTCATCGAGCACTTCGCGGGCAAGCTGCCGGTCTGGCTCGCCCCGGTCCAGGCGGTTGTCGCGACCATCGTCTCGGATGCGGACGACTACGCGCGCGAGGTGACCGCCAGGCTCAAGGCTGCGGGCGTTCGCGTCGAGACCGACGTGCGCAACGAGAAGATCAACTACAAGGTGCGCGAGCACAGCCACGCCAAGGTCCCGCACCTGCTCGTGGTGGGCAAGCGCGAGGCCGAGGAAGGCACCGTCGCGATCCGTACGCTGGGCGAACAGCAGCAGCAGGTGATGAGCCTCGACGAGGCCGTCGCGATGCTCACCGCCGCCGCCACCGCGCCCGACTTGCGCGCCTGATATCCCCCGCCTTCGCCGCCGCGCCGGACTCGGGTCCCAGGCGGTGGCGAAGGCGGATTTCTGCTTGAGAAAGGCCGGTCATGATTGCACGCGAACTCATCGATGCCGCATGGGTCCCCGATGGCGAGAAGCTCGAGCTTTACCGCCACGACAAGGACTTCATGATCGTGCTCGGCCACAACGAGCTGATGTCGACGCGCAAGTGGGGCTCGGAAGAGGCGCTCGCGACGATGGCCTGGGAACGGGTCAAGGCATCGAAGAAGCCGCATTTCCTGATCGGCGGCTACGGCATGGGCTTCACCCTGCGCGCCGCGCTGCGCATCCTGCCCGCCGATGCCAAGATCACCGTGGTCGAGCTGGTCCCCGAAATCATCGAATGGGCGCGCGGCCCGATGGCCGAGGTTGCCGCGGGCTGCCTCGATGACCCGCGCGTCAACCTCGTGATCGGTGACGTCGCGCATTTCATCGATGGCGCACAGGGCGACTACGACGCGATCCTGCTCGACGTCGACAACGGCCCCGACGGGCTCGTGCGCGAGGACAACAACGTCATCTATTCGAAGACGGGCCTTCGCGCACTCTACCGCGCGCTGACCCCCGAGGGCGTCGCCGCGATCTGGTCAGCCGGACCCGACCCCGCCTTCACCCGTCGCCTCGAACGCGCACGCTTCGCGGTCGAGGAGCGCAAGGTCGCCTCGCGCTCGAACGGCAAGGGCCCCAAGCACGTGATCTGGTTCGCGACGCCCAACGAATAAGGCAGCGCCGACGCGTCTCGCAGCGCGGATGCGTCAGCACTGCGGCCCTGCGGCAGGCGGCCTTCAGGCCTCGAGCCGCTCCAGCCAGGCCTGTGCCTGCTTGGGCTCGCCCACGGCATGCGCCTTGGCGGGCCCGCACGCGGCCATGAACTCGGCGTGGAGCGCGAATGGTTCGAGGTCGAGCCGCTCGCGCAAGTCGTCGATCTCGCCGGCAAGGTCTTCGAGCGCGGCAATCACCGGTGCGACCTTGGCCCGCGCGTGCTTGTCGCCCTTGTGGTCGAACAACCCCCAGGTCCCGCCCGCGGTCACCTTAAGCGCCGCGATCAGGTCTGCGGTATAGTCCGCTTCGAGTTCCAAGCGGCGCTGATCCATGCGCTCGAGACGGTCTGCCTTTGCCATGGCCAAGCCCTAGCGGGGCGGGCCCGCGCGTCAAGCGCTACCACAGCACCCCGTCGGCATCGGGCTTGAGCGCCGCGGGCGCCTCCTCGCCAATGCACTGCAAGAGGTCGATCTCGATCGTGCGGCACATCGCGTTGAGCGGCAGGTCGTGAACGGTGTTGGCGAAAGGGTCGACGAGATCGTCACCGATGGTCAGCACCGCGAGGAACATCATGCCTGCGATGGTCGAGCCGAGCGGGGTCGCGAACTGCAGCGTCTCGACGAGCCCGATCGGCAACAGGACGCAGAACAGGTGCGTGAAAACCGTCGGCAGCCAGCGGTACTGGTGCGGCAGCGGCGTGTTCTTGAGCCGCTCCATGCCCCCTTGCGCATTGGCGATGTCGACCAGCACGGCCTCCATCTGCGCTTGCTGGATGGTGTCGATAAGCCCCGCGCGGCGCGCCTCGTCGATGCGGCGGCCGGTGCCGTCAAGGATGCCGTTGGCGACGTTGACCCGCTGCAGCGCGAGGTCGGCCTCGTGGCGCGGGAGCAGGCGGATCACTTCCTCGTCGGGCGACTGGCGGCGCAGCTGGCAGCGCAAGGCATTGACGTAGGCGATCTGGCGCAGGGTGATGCGCCGCTTGTAGTCGGCGCCTTCCGGGTCAGGCAGGAAGTTGCGCGCGCTACGTGCGATGTTGCGGCTGGCATTGATCATCAGCCCCCACAGCTGACGCCCTTCCCACCAGCGGTTGTAGGCCGAATTGCTGCGAAAGCCGAGGAACAGCGCCAGCGCGGAGCCGAACAGCGTGACCGGCAGCTCGGGCGCATCGAAAGGCAGCACGTAGTAGATGACGGTGACGATGACGTCCCACACGAACAGCAGCGCAAGCGGCTTCCATATTTCGCGAACGATGCGGGCGGGACGGGGCGCAGGCGTGACGATCATCGGCTTCGCGAGGTTCCTCGGTCATCGGGAGCAGTTTCGAGCATGGGGCGAGCGGCCTCCGGCCCGGCAGGCTGGACGCGGGTCGAGGCCGCGGCCATAGCGGCAGAGCTGCCCGAGACCGGGCGGATCGTCAACCAGTCGACTCGGTCGATCGAGGCGAAGAAGGCAAGCACGCCGCAGCCGAACACGAACAGCAGCAGGTTGCCCATAACACCTTCGCGGGCGGTGGCGGTTTCGGTCTCGCTGAACTGGCGCATCGTCGATCTCCTCGAAACTGTTTCGGACAGCGCAAGGTCGGGATCGTTGATTTCGATTGCATTGGCGCTTTGCAACAATTCTTTGCTGCAGCGCAGCAGGGTGCCGCGCCGTGCGCACGCCTTGGCGCAAGCCGTTATTTCGCAGCGATAAAATGAAAAAAGGCCGCCGTGATGGCGACCTTTGTAGAGTATGTTTCGAAGCGGCCCCGGACTTCGCCGGGCCGCTCAGAAAGGCAGCGCCTGACCTGCGAAAATCAGCGCCGCGGCGCAACCCGCCACGACCACGGGCCGCAGCGCCTGGAGCCCGGAAAGGCGACGCATTGCGGAACGCGGGACGCTGGCAGCGCGCGTGTCCGAGGGAAAAAGGGCGATGACCTGTGCCATGGCCGCGATCATGCGCGCCAAGCTCTTGCCAAAGCGTTAAAACCGGTGCGCCCGCCTCAGATCGCCGAGGGCATCTGCTGGCTCGAACAGTGGAACGAGCCACCGCCAGCCAGCACCGCATCGGCCATCACGCCCACCGTCTCGCGATCGGGGAACAGATCGGCGATGGCCTCGACACCTTCCTCGTCGTGCGCGGTGCCGTAGATCGGCACGACGACGAGATTCGAGGTGATCGCGAAGTTCATGTAGCTGGCAGGCTCGATCCTGCCCTCGCTCTCCACCCGGCCCGGCGAGGGCACCTCGCACACGGTCACGCCCATGGCCTCGGCGCGGGCCTTGGCATCGGCGTAGATCGCCGCGTTGGGGTCATCGCTTCCGGTCGCGCGCGGCAGGGCGAGCGTGTTGGGCGCGACGAAACGCGCGAGGTTGTCGACGTGCCCGTCGGTGTGATCGTTGATCAGGCCCTCGCCCAGCCACAGCACCCGCTCGTAGCCGAGATCGAGCGCGAGGCGCATCTCGAGATCGGCGCGGGTAAGCTGCGGGTTGCGGTTGGGGTTGAGCAGGCACTGCTCGGTGGTGACGACGAGCCCGGTACCGTCGCCGTCAAGCGCGCCGCCCTCGAGGATCCAGTCGCCGGTCTCGATGCTGAGACCGGCATCGCGCGCGAGCTCGGCGCCGATCTCCTGATCGCCCTCCATCAGGTACTTGCCGCCCCAGCCGTTGAAGCCGAAGCGCATCGCCTTGCGTCCGCCCGCCGCGTCCATGGTGACGAGCGGGCCGGTGTCGCGCAGCCACACGTCTCCATAACGGCGCGTCTCGAGCACGACCTTGTCCGAGACGAGCGCGGCCGCCCGCGCGCGGTTGACCTCGTCACGCACGACGAGCCGCACTTCCTGCCCGCTCTCGGCAACCACGCTGGCGAACTGGGCCATCTGGACCTGTGCTTCCTCGAGGAAGCCGGGCCATTCGACCGGATCGTGCGGAAAGCCGATCCAGATCCAGTCCTGCGGGTGCCACTCGGGCGGAAGTGCGAAGGTCATCGTAGGGTCCTGGTCCTGGCTGGTTACGGCTTGGCGCAGCCGCCCGTGGCCGCCGCGCACGACTTGTCGCGGATGGCACGGAATTCGTCGGTTTCATGCCAGTTCGGCCAGAAGTCCGAATCGGCGAGCTTGCGCCCGAGCCGATAGTAGAGCCCCACATCCTCGACAATGCCGTCCCAGGTCCAGTCGTCCGAATATTCGTCGCTGGGTGCGTGGTAGTCGTTGTCGGTATAGGCCTGAGCGAGCTTGTCACCGGCCGCGGTGCCGCCCTCGAACAGGTCGGAACTGCGCGAGATGTCGAACATCGGCACGCCGCGCTTGGCCATCGAGAAGTGGTCGGAGCGGTAGTAGTGGCCGCGCTCGGTATGCTCTTCGGGGACTTCGGTGAGCCCCTCCTCGACGAGCGTCTCGCGGAAGATCGCGGTGAGGTCGGACTTGTCGCCGCCGGTCGCGGCATAGGAGCGCGAGCGCGGCGCGGGCAGCAGCGCGTCCATGTTCACCCCGCCCACGGTGTGATCGAGCGGGAAGATCGGGTTCGCGCCATAGTATTCCGAACCGAGCAGGCCCGTTTCCTCGAGTGTGACCGCAAGGAAGACCTGGCTGCGCTCGGCGGGCCCCGCCTCGACGTTGGCCTTGGCGAGCGCGGCCAGCGCGGCGACGCCGGTCGCATTGTCGACCGCGCCGTTGCAGATGTCGTCGCCCGTCTCGTCGGGGGTGCAGTGGCCGAGGTGGTCCCAGTGCCCCGAGTAGAGCACGTATTCGTCGGGGCGCGTGGTGCCCGGCAGGATGCCCACGACGTTGTTCGAGGTCGACTTGCGGATCGCGTTGTCGAAGCCGAAGCTCGCCGACAGGCCCAGCGGGACCGCTTTGAAGCCCTTGTGACGTGCCGCTTCGCTCAGGCTCGCGAGGTCCTTGCCCGCAGCCTTTAGGATCGCCTCGGCGACGGGCTTTTGCACCCAGCCGTTGGCCGCGGTCTGGCTCGCCCCGTCATCGGCGCTCTGCACGTAGTACTGCGCGCCGGTCCAGCTCGAGTTGACGACGTTCCAGCCGTAGGCCGCAGGAAAGGTGTCGTGGACGATCAGCGCGGCGGTCGCGCCCTGCCTTGCAGCTTCTTCGAACTTGTAGGTCCAGCGCCCGTAATAGGTCATGCGCCGCCCCTTGAACGGACCGTCCTCGGTCTCGGCATCGTAGTCGGCATCGTTGACGAGGATGACCGCAGTCTTCCCCTTCATGTCGATCCCGGCATAGTCGTTCCAGCCCAGCTCGGGCGCGTTGATGCCGTAGCCCACGAAGACCAGCTCGCTATTGCTGACGCGCGTCTGCGGCACGACGCGGTAGCTCGCCGCGACATAGTCCTCACCGAAGGCGAAGCTGAGCGGCTTGCCCTTACCAGAGACGGTGAGCGGCGTCTCGTTGCCGGCAGTGATCTCGACGGTCGGCACCGGCTGGAGCCACTTGCCGTGATTGCCCGGCTGAAGCCCGGCGGCCTTGAACTGGGTGACGATGTAATCGAGCACCTTGGGCTCGATCGCAGTGCTCGGCGCGCGGCCCTCCATCTCGTCGGAGGCGAGCGTCTTGACCATCGCCTTCATCAGCGGAACCGAGATGTCGGGTTCGCCCGCGAGACTTTCCTCGGGCGGCGGCAGCGCGGTGCCCTTGGGCATGTCGGGGCCGGTGTAGGAAGCGGTGCTGCAGGCGGCCAGGGCCAGCATGGCGAGCGCGGAAGCGGTGTGCTTGAAGTCGATCAAGGGCGCAGGTCCTCATGTTCTGGTCGGCGGTGCACTCTCGCGGTGCCTGCCGGGATGTGCGATGGGGTGCCAGAGCCCATCTGTCAGTACAAGCCGTCGCCGCCCTGCCTCGGACCGATTTGCAAGACCTTGCGTGCGCGATGCCGCAAGGGCAGGGATGCAGAATGGTAACCACGGCCAAGAACAGCGGACGAGACGGTGAGAGGGGCCCGGGCGACTGGCAGGACGCGATCACGCGCGCGCGGGCATATTCGCCCTTCCTCACCCGCCTGCTCGACAAGCAGCCCGACCTCGAAGCGCTGCTGCGCGAAGGCAAGGGCGAAGAGGCTCTGGCCCATGCGGCAAGCGCGGGCGCGGGCGCGAGCGAGGTGGGAACCGCGCTCAGGCGCGAGCGCGCGGCGCTCGCCCTCACGCTCGCCATAGGCGATCTCGCCGGGGCCTTCCCGCTGCTCAAGGTCACCGGCGCGCTGTCCGCATTCGCCGACCGGGCGCTCGATGCCGCGATCCACGAGGGCATCCGCCGCCGCGTCCCCGACTACGAGCCGGGCCGCGACCCTTCCGGCTTCATCGCGCTGGCCTTGGGCAAGCACGGGGCGCTCGAACTCAACTACAGCTCGGACATCGATCCGATCCTGCTGTTCGACCCTGCCGTGCTGCCGCGCCGCGAGCGCGACGAGCCGGGAGAGGCCGCGCAGCGCGTGGCCCGCGCAGTGGTCGAGACGCTCTCGCGGGTCAACGAGGAGGGCTACGTCTTTCGCGTCGACCTGCGCCTGCGCCCGGCCTCGGAGGTCAGCCCGCTGGCGATCCCCGTCGGCGCGGCGCTGACCCATTACGAAAGCTCCGCGCTGACCTGGGAGCGCGCCGCCTTCATCCGCGCGCGTGCCTGTGCCGGCGATATCGATGCGGGCGAGGCCTTCCTTGCCGCGATCCGTCCCTTTGTCTGGCGTCGCAGCCTCGATTTCGGCGCGATTGCCGAGATCGGACGACTGACCGCGCAGATCCGCGCCAGCACCCGTGGCAGCCCCGAGGTCGGACCCGGCTTCGATCTCAAGAAGGGGCGCGGCGGCATTCGCGAGATCGAGTTCTACGCCCAGACGCACCAGCTCATCCATGCCGGGCGCAACCCTGCGCTGCGCCTGCGCGGCACGCGCGCGACGCTCGATGCGCTCGCCGCAGTCGGGCTCGTCGATCCCGCCGAGGCGCAGCTGCTCGGCGAGAGCTACGACCGCTTGCGCCAGGTCGAGCACCGCTTGCAGATGGTGCAGGACCACCAGACGCATTCGCTGCCCGAGACGGCGGACGCGATCGACGCCGTCGCGCGGCTCGACGGGCTGCCCGACGGCAAGACGCTGCTCGAGGAACTGCGCGCGATCACCGAGTCCGTCGGCTCGCGCTACGACACGCTGATCATGGCAAACGTGCCGCAAGGCGCTCCCGCCGCGACGCCGATGCCGAGCCAGACGAGCCTGCGCGAGCAGCTCGAGGACCTGGGCTTCGAGGAACCCGAGGCACTCGCCGCGCGCATCGACGGCTGGCTTTCGGGCCGCATGCGCGCGCTTCGCAGCGATGCCGCGCGCGCCGCCTTCGAGGCGATCCGCCCCGACCTGCTCGCCGCCCTCGCCGCTGCGCCCGAACCCGAGCGTGCGCTTGCCCGCTGGGAGCAGCTGCTCGGCAACCTGCCGAGCGCGATCAACCTGTTCCGCCTGCTCGAGGCGCGCCCGGGCCTGCTCGACCTGCTCGCGCGCATCCTCAGCCTCGCCCCGCCGCTCGCCGACACGCTCGCGCGCCGCGCCGACATGCTCGATCCGCTGATCGATGCCAGCGCGTTCGACCTGCCGGGCACTCTCGAGGAAATCGAGGCCGACCTCGCGCGCACCGAGCCGGGCGGCGACTACGAGCGGCTGCTCGACACGGTGCGGCGGCGCGTGGGCGAGATGCGCTTTCGCCTCGGCGTCCAGCTGATCGAGGGCGCCAACGACCCGCTCGCGATCGGCCACGCGCTCGCCCGCATCGCCGAGGCCGCCAATGCCGTGCTGACCCGCGCGACGATCGCCCAGTTCCGCGAAAAGCACGGCGAGGTGCCCGGCAGCGAATTGCTGGTACTCGGCCTCGGGCGCTTCGGCGGCGACGTGCTGACCCATGCCTCGGACCTCGACCTGGTCTATCTCTTCACCGGCGATGCCGGGAGCGAGTCGGACGGAGCCCGCCCGCTCGGCGCCACGCTCTACTTCAACCGCCTCTCGCAGCGCGCCATCGCCGCGCTCTCGGTGCCGACCGCAGAAGGCGCGCTCTACGAAGTCGACACGCGACTGCGCCCCTCGGGCGCGCAGGGGCCGCCCGCCGCCTCGCTCGAAAGCTTCGCGCGCTATCAGGCGGAACAGGCCTGGACCTGGGAGCACATGGCGCTGTGCCGCGCGCGTCCCCTGTTCGGTTCGCAGGCCGGGCGTGCCGCGCTCGCCGAGGAGGTGCGCAAGGTCCTGCTCCACGAGCGCGACCCGGCAAAGCTGCGCGAAGACGTGCTCGAGATGCGCGCCAAGATGGCCGACCACAAGCCCGCAAAAGGCCCGCTCGACGTCAAGCTGTCGCGCGGCGGGCTGGTCGACCTCGAGTTCATCGTGCACTTCGTGCAGCTGCGCGAAGGCGCCGGGCTCGATCCCGACTTGGGCCAGGCGATCGCACAGCTTGCCGAAATGGGGCTCGTCGATCCGGCGCTGGCGCCGGCGCACGACACGCTGACCCGCTTTCTTGTCGCCGCGCGGCTGCTCGCCCCCGATTCGGCCATCCCCAACCCGTCCGCATGCATGGCGCTCGTGCGCGCATGTGGCTATGGCGACTGGCAAGACCTTGAACGCGCCCTCGCTAGCGCCCGCGCCGACGTCGCGCGGGCCTGGCAGGGCACCTTCGACGAACGACTGGAGACAGATTGATGAGCGCATTTCCCGAGGTGGGCGACACCTTCCCCGACATCGCCATGGAAACCCCCGATGGCGGCAGCGTGAAGGCGTCCGACTTTGCCGGGCGCAAGCTGGTGGTGTTCTTCTATCCCAAGGACAACACGCCCGGCTGCACCACCGAGAACATCGATTTCTCAGGCCTCAAAGACCAGTTCGATGCTGCGGGCGTCTCGCTGCTCGGCGTCAGCAAGGATTCGGCGAAAAAGCACCAGAACTTCATCGCCAAGCATGACCTGAAGGCACCGCTCGCGAGCGACGCCGAAGAGAACGGGCTGTCCGACGCGCTCGGCATCTGGACCGAGAAGCAGAACTACGGGCGCACTTACATGGGCATGGTGCGCACGACCTACCTCGTCGATGCCGAGGGCAAGATCGCGCAGGTGTGGAACAAGGTGAAGGTCAAGGGCCACGCCGAAGCCGTGCTGGAGGCCGCCAAGGCGCTCTGAGCATGAGCCAGACGATAACCGGTGATGTGAACGAGGCCGGCGAGACCGGCCAGAGCGTTGCTGCGGCAATCCGCGCCGCGCTGCTCGAGAGCGATCCCCATGCCAAGGTGATGGCCACACGCCGGGTCGCGCGCGACTGGCGGCTCGGGCGCCTCGCGCACGTCTTCGACGTCGCCATGCCCGACGAGCCCGGACGGCCCGAAACGCCCGAGCTGCTTCCCCCCAATCGCATGCCCAAGCGCGGCAAGGCCGGGTCCGAGCGCGGACGCATCGCGCTGTGGCACGCCATCGCACATATCGAGTTCGTCGCCATCGACCTCGCACTCGACATGGCCGGACGCTTCGGGGCCGGGATGGACCGGCAATTCGTCGACGATTTCCTCTCGGTCGCGGCCGACGAGGCCATCCACTTCGCGCTGCTCGACCGGCACTTGCGCAAGAGCGGGTCGCATTACGGCGCACTGCCCGCGCACAATGGCCTGTGGGATGCCGCGAGCGAGACCCGACACGACGTCGCGGCACGCCTCGCGGTCGTCCCGATGGTGCTCGAGGCACGCGGGCTCGACGTCACACCCGCGACCATCGAGCGCGCCCGCGCGGTGGGCGATCCGGCAGGCGCGCGCATCCTCGAGCGAATCCTTGACGACGAGATTCGCCACGTCCGTTTTGGCGCAAATCATTTCGCCGCAACGGCTGAGCGACTCGGGAAAGAACCTGTTAACCTTTGGAAAACCCTGGTTTCCCGCCACTTTCGCGGGACCGTTAAGCCACCGTTCAACGACTCGGCGCGCTCCGCTGCCGGTTTACCGCTCGGGCTCTATGCCGGGGTTGCTTGATTAACTTTCGCAGGCATAGTTCAACAACACGAGACGGCGGGGGGTTCCGACCATCTCAGAAAAACATGATGTCGCGCGCATGCCATTGTCCGTGCCGCGGCCGGGTTGAACAACGCAGAACCCTTCGGGGCTCCGGCGGAAAGCAAGGTATTGCGAGTGGTCGTAACGAATAAAATCGCCAAGGTCCGCGCAGTCGCCGGAGCCTTTATCGCCGCCGGCCTCACCATTGCCGCGCATCCGGCCATGGCCAATAGCGCTGCGGCATCGGCAGACATCTCCGCTCCGCTGCGCGCCGCACAGTCGGCAGGCCAGTCTGCTTCGGGCGCCGAGGACGAGAAGTTCCGCCAGCTGTTCAGCACCTGGCAGAACTTCGAGGAAACCGGCCTCGCCGCCGCCCGCCCCAAGACCGAAGCCGGCAGCGCAGGATCGATTGCCCCCGTCTCGATCCCCTCGCGCAACCCGCTCGACAATGCACGCCTGACCAGCGACTTCGGCATGCGCACGCATCCGATCCTCGGTCGCCGCGCCGGCCACAAGGGCGTCGACCTCGCCGCCCCGACCGGCACCCCGGTCTATGCCCCGGCGGACGGCGTCATCAGCCGCGCCTCGGCCTTCGGCTCCTACGGCCTCTACATCTCGATCGAGCACGGCGGCGAACTCCAGACCCGCTACGGTCACCTTTCGCGCCTCAACGTCGCCGACGGCCAGGTCGTCCACAAGGGCGAACTGATCGGCTTCGTCGGCTCGACCGGCCGCTCGACCGGTCCGCACCTGCACTACGAAGTCCGCGTCGACGGTGCTGCGGTCAACCCGATCCCCTACATGCAGTCGGGCATCGCCGCTGCCGAGGGCGATGCGAAGGGCGGCTGATCCGCTCTCATATCAGGACAAGAAAAAGGCGGCCTCGCAAGGGCCGCCTTTTTCTTTGGGTCACGACAGACGGACAGTCAGGTTCGCCTGATCAGCCAGAATGGGACTGACACATCAAGGCCGATCCATGCGCGCGAACACGGCGGCGCCGCCCCGTCTGCGCCCGGGCGCGTCTGCGTCACCCGAAGCGGCGGGCGAAGAGGCTGGCGCGGGTGCGGGTGCGGGCAGCTCTGCCATGGCTTCGGGCGGCGCGACATCGCCCGCCATCTTGCTCACCATCTCGCGACGGAAGTCGGCAGGACAGATCAGCTGGAACGCGCCGCAGACCTGCGCCAGAGCGCTGTTCTCGACCTCGTAGAAGACCAGCTTGGCCTCGCGCCGCGCGGTAACGAGCCCGGCATTGCGCAGGACCGAGAGCTGCTGCGAAAGCGTGGGCTGGCCGATGCCGGTCAGCGCCTCGATCTCGCCGACATTGCGCTCGCCCTGCGCGACGCAGCACAGGATCGCATAACGCAACGGATGACCGATGGCCTTGATCAGGTCGATCGGCGCTTCGGCCATCGCGGGTGCCTCGGCCATCAGCCCTGCTCCTTGAGGAACCAGCGCACCGGGTTCTCGGCGGCGAGCACGCTGTCGAGCGTCGGCTCGGGATGCGCGAAGAGCGCATCGCCCGGCTGCCAGCCTTCGGGGGGAAGTCCCTTGCCCCCATCCGCGGCCTGGAGCGCAGTGACGATGCGCACGATCTCGTCGACCGAACGGCCGATCTCGACCGGGTAGCTGACGATGGCGCGCACGACCTGCGCCGGATCGATCACGAAGACGGTGCGCACCGCTCCGGCATCGCCAGCCTCGCGCGAGACCATGCCGTAGGCGCGGCCGATGACGAGGGTCGGATCCTCGACGATGGGGAAGCGCACCTCAACTCCATAATGATCCCGAATTGCGCGAACCCATGCGAAGTGCGCATAGAGGCTGTCGATGGAGAGCGCCATGAGCGCGCAGTCCAGCGAGTCGAAGCGCTGCGCAGCCTGCGCGAAGGCGACGAACTCGGAGGTGCATACCGGGGTGAAATCGGCCGGGTGCGAGAAGAACACCAGCCAGCGACCGGCGAAATCCGTCATCTCGATCGGACCTGTGGTGCTGCGGGCACGGAAGGAAGGTGCGGCATCGCCGATGCGCAAGGGACAGCAATGCTGGCGGGTATCTTCATCCATAGCGAATTCCCTAGCCGAGATTTGGCCTTGACGCAATTAATTTCATAATTACATTAATTGAAATCAGGAGGCCCAGACATGACCGATTCCAACGCCAGTCCAGACGCCCTTTCGCGCGCCACGGCCATCGTCGAGGCAGCTGCGACGGATGCGGCAAAGCGCCCCACGATCGCCGGATTTTTCGACGAAGCGACCAACACTGTCACTTATGTGGTGCACGATCCGCAGACTTGCGAGGCCGCGATCATCGATTCGGTGCTCGACTACGATGCCGCCGCCGGGCGCACCTCGCACGCATCCGCGGAACGCGTGGTCGAGTACGTCAATTCGAAAAATCTGCAAGTCATCTGGCACATCGAGACTCACGCCCACGCCGACCACTTGTCGGCAGCGCCCTATCTGCAGGAAAAGCTGGGCGGCAAGCTCGCCATCGGCCAGCAGATCACGCTAGTCCAGAACGTGTTCGGCAAGATCTTCAACGAGGGCACCGAGTTCGAGCGCGACGGTTCGCAGTTCGACCACCTCTTCGCGGATGGCGAGACCTTCTCCATCGGCACGCTCGAAGGTGTCGCGCTGCACGTGCCCGGGCACACCCCCGCGGACATGGCCTTCGTCATTGGCGATGCCGCCTTCGTGGGCGACACGATCTTCATGCCGGACTACGGCACCGCGCGCGCCGACTTCCCCGGTGGCGATGCGCGCCAGCTGTTCCGCTCGATCCGCCGCCTGCTCTCGCTCCCGCGCGAGACGCGCCTGTTCCTGTGCCACGACTACAAGGCACCGGGACGCGACGACTACGCCTGGGAGACCACCGTCGGCCAGCAGCGCGACGGCAACGTCCACGTACGCGACGGCATCAGCGAGGACGACTTCGTCGAGATGCGCACCAGCCGCGATGCCACGCTCGGCATGCCCAAGCTGATCCTGCCCTCGGTCCAGATCAATATTCGCGGCGGGCACCTGCCCGACCCCGAAGACAACGGGGTCAGCTACATCAAGATTCCCGTCAACGCACTCTAACGCAAAGCAGAAAGTCCTTCGGATGTTCGCCTGGTTCAACGAGACCTTCCCCCACGCCCAGCCGCTCCAGGGCCTGATCGGCGGCATCATGATCGGCCTTGCCGGTTCGGTGATGCTGCTGGGCGCCGGGCGCATTGCCGGGATCAGCGGCATGGCCGCGCGCACGCTCGGTCTGACCAAGGGCGCGCCCTGGCCGCTCGCCGCGCTGTTCATCGCCGGAATCCCCCTCGGCGCGCTGATCGTGGCTGCGGTCATGGGCGGCATTCCCGCCCGCTTCCCCACCTCGCTGACGCTGCTCGCGGTCGCAGGGGTGATCACCGGCGTGGGCACCCGACTCGGCAGCGGCTGCACCAGCGGCCACGGCGTCTGCGGCCTCTCGCGCCTTTCGCCACGCTCGATCGTCGCCACGCTCAGCTTCATGGGCGCGGGAATGATCACCGTCGCCATCGTCAACGCCATGGGAGGGGGCTGGTAAGATGCGCAGTGTCATCGGACTCGTCTCGGGCCTGCTGTTCGGCGCCGGCCTTGCCCTCTCGGGCATGATGGACCCCGCCCGCGTGCGCGGCTTCCTCGATGTCGCAGGCAACTGGGACCCGACCCTTGCCTTCGTCATGGGCGGCGCAGTGATGGTGATGAGCATTGCCTGGCTGATCCAGCGCCGCATGCACAGCCCTGCCGCCTGCGAGGAATTCTCGCTGCCCGGCACCCGTCTCATCGACGCCAGGCTGATCGGCGGCGGCGCGCTGTTCGGCGTGGGCTGGGGCCTTGGCGGCCTGTGCCCGGGCCCGGCGATCGCCTCGGTCCTGTTTCACCCCCTCGCTGCGGGCACCTTCGTCCTCGCCATGCTCGCCGGCATGGTCGCCTTCCGCATCTTCGAGACGATGCGCAGCTAACGCCCCCCAAAGCCAATAATCGGAGAAGCCGGATGCAGATCAGGAAAATCGAACCAGGCCTTGGCGTCACCGGACAGGTCGCCGCCCAGGACCTCGATGCGATCATCGCCGCGGGATACCGCTCGATCGTCTGCAACCGGCCCGATGGCGAGGAGCCCGGCCAGCCCGATTTCGCGCAGCTGGCCGAAGCGGCCAAGGCGCGCGGGATCGAGACCGCCTACCTTCCGGTCGGCGCAGGCCTGACCGCCGAGGACCAGGCCCCCGCCTTCGCCAGAACGCGGGCCGAGATGCCCGCGCCGATGCTCGCCTTCTGCCGCACCGGCAACCGCTCGGAGAAGGTCGCCGCCGCCGCACGCTCTGCCCCTGCCCCGCTTCGCGCGGGCAGCGACGCGCATCACCGCGTGCTGGTCGTTGGCGGCGGCTCGGCGGGGATCGCCACCGCGGCCTCGCTGCTCAAGCGCGACTGCGGCCTCGACCTCGCCGTGATCGAGCCGAGCGATGACCACTACTACCAGCCCGGCTTCACCATGGTCGGAGGCGGCGTGTTCAAGCCAGCCGACACCGTGCGCAAGACCGCCAAGGTCATGCCGCGCGGCGCGACGTGGATCCGCGCGAGCGTGGCGCGCTTCGAGCCCGACGACAACGCGGTAGTCCTCTGCGACGGCAAACGCGTAACCTATGACGTGCTCGTCGTCGCGCTCGGCAACCGGCTCGCCTGGGAACAGGTCGAGGGGCTCGAGGCCGCGCTCGGCCGCAATGGCGTCACCTCCAATTACCGCTACGATCTTGCGCCCTATACCTGGCAGCTCGTGCAGGAATTGAAGGCGCGCGGCGGTGCACAGCGCGCGCTGTTCACTCAGCCGCCGATGCCGATCAAGTGCGCCGGTGCCCCCCAAAAGGCGATGTATCTCTCGTGCAGCGAATGGGAGAAGGCTGGCGTCCTCGACGGGTTCGAAGTCGAGTTCCACAATGCAGGCGGCGTGCTCTTCGGCGTTCCCGAATATGTCCCCGCACTCATGGAGACGGTCGAGCGCTACGGCATCGACCTGAAATTCGGCTCGACCCTCGTCGCGGTCGACGGGCCCTCGCGGCAGGCGACCTTCAGGACCGAGGCGGGCGAAGTGACGCGCGGTTTCGACATGCTCCACGCCGTGCCGCCGCAAGTCGGCAACCCGGTGGTCGCCGGATCGGCGCTCGCCGATGCGGGCGGCTACGTCGAGGTCGACCAGAACACGCTTCGCCACGTGCGCTATGCCAATGCCTTCGGACTTGGCGACGGGTGCAGCACCGGCAATGCCAAGACCGCCGCCGCGGCGCGCAAGCAGGCGCCCGTCGCCGCGGTCAACGTGCTCGCCGCACTCGCGGGCAAGGAGCCTTGCGCATCCTACGACGGCTACGGCTCGTGCCCGCTGACCGTCGATCGTGGCCACATCGTCCTCGCCGAGTTCACTTATGGCGGGAAGGTCGCACCGAGCCTGCCGAAGTGGCTGATCGAGGGCACCCGCCCCTCGCGCCTCGCCTGGCATCTCAAGGCCGATGCCCTGCCTCCGATCTACTGGCACGGCATGCTCAAGGGGCGCGAATGGCTCGTGCCGCCAGCACCTCTGCTCTGATCCGCCCCGTCCTTCGAAAGAGCCCCCCGCGATGATCGACGCTGTCCACTTCGACCTGCTGCACATGGCCCTCGGCGCCTTTTCCGGGGTGCTGATCGGCTTTACCCTCGGCCTTGTCGGCGGCGGCGGCTCGATCCTCGCGGTGCCGCTGATGGTCTATCTCGTCGGCGTGCCCAGCCCGCATGTCGCGATCGGCACGAGCGCCTTCGCGGTCGCCGTCAATGCCGCCACCGGCCTCGTCCAGCATGCCCGTGCGGGCACGGTGAAGTGGCGTTGCGGCGGGCTCTACGCCTCGGCGGGCATTCTCGGCGCTTTCCTCGGCTCGACGCTGGGCAAGGCGGTCGACGGGCAGAAGCTGCTCTTCGCCTTCGCGCTGGTGATGATCGTGGTCGGCGTGCTGATGCTGCGCGGACGCGGCAATCCGGGCATCGAGGGCGCGCAGTGCAATCGCACCAATGCGCCCAAGGTGCTGGGCTATGGTCTTGGCACCGGCACTTTCTCGGGCTTCTTCGGGATCGGGGGCGGTTTCCTGATCGTGCCCGGCCTCATCGCCTCGACCTCGATGCCGATGCTCAACGCGGTAGGCACCAGCCTCGTCGCGGTGACCGCCTTCGGCCTCACCACTGCGGCCAACTACGCCTTTTCCGGCCTCGTCGACTGGGTGCTCGCGCTGACACTGATCGCAGGCGGCCTACTCGGCGGCTTTGCCGGCACTTACGCCGCGCGCCGCCTCTCTGGCGCGGGAACGCTGACCACGGTCTTTGCCGTGCTGATCTTCGTGGTCGCCGCCTACATGTTGCTCAAGAGCGGCGGAGTTCTCTGACACCGCCCGGACTTTCGTCACGAACCGGCCCGATTTTGCTTTCTGCGCGACTTGGACGATAAGTCCAATCGTTCTTCGCGCCACCAAGACGCACACCGCCCTTCACGCCGGGCCATGCCCGACACCGCTCGTGCAAGAGGAACTGTCCAATGTGGGACCAGGCAGACGCACTGCTGCTGGCGCGCTTGCAATTCGCCTTTACCGTAAGCTTTCACTTCATCTTCCCGGCCTTCTCGATCGGGCTCGCGAGCTTTCTCGCGGTGCTCGAGGGGCTCTGGCTGAAGACAGGCAAGGCGCTCTACCTCGACCTGTTCCGCTACTGGCTCAAGATCTTCGCGGTCGCCTTCGGCATGGGCGTGGTCTCGGGCATCGTCATGTCCTACCAGTTCGGCACCAACTGGTCGGTATTCTCGGACAGGACCGGGCCGGTGATCGGGCCGCTGATGGCCTATGAGGTGCTGACCGCCTTCTTCCTCGAGGCCGGGTTCCTCGGGGTCATGCTGTTCGGCATGGAGCGGGTCGGGCGCAAGCTGCACTTCTTCGCCACCTGCATGGTCGCGGGCGGGACCTTCGTCTCGGCCTTCTGGATCCTCTCGGTCAATTCCTGGATGCAGACCCCGGTCGGCTACGAGATCGGTGCCAATGGCCAGTTCCTGCCCGGCCCGAGTTGGGCGGCGATCATCTTCAACCCCTCGTTCCCCTACCGCCTCGTCCACACCGTGACTGCAGCCTATCTCACCACGGCCTTCGCGGTGGGCGCGGTCGGGGCCTGGCACCTGCTGCGCAATCGCGCCAATGCCCACGCGCGCAAGATGTTCTCGATGGCGATGTGGATGGCTGCGCTCGTAGCGCCGGTGCAGATCTTCCTCGGCGACGAGCACGGGCTCAACACGCTCGAGCACCAGCCGGTCAAGGTCATGGCCATGGAAGGCCACTACGAGAGCCACCCCGATGGCGCGCCGCTGGTCCTCTTCGGTATCCCGAATGCGAAGGAAAAGCGCATCGATTACGCGATCGAGATACCCAAGCTCTCCTCGCTGATCCTCAAGCACGACCCTGACGCGCCGCTCGGCGGGCTCGATTCGGTCCCCGACGCGGACGAGCCGCCGGTCGCCCCGGTGTTCTGGGCCTTTCGCGTGATGGTCGGCCTCGGCTTCGCGATGCTCGGCATCGGGCTGTGGAGCCTGCTCGCACGATTTCGCGGCCGGCTCTACGACTGGTCATGGCTGCATCGCGGCGCGCTGGTGATGGGGCCCTCGGGCTTCATCGCGGTGATCGCGGGCTGGATGACCACCGAGGTCGGGCGCCAGCCTTATACCGTCTACGGACTGCTGCGGACCGCGCAGTCGGCCTCGCCGCTCGAAGCCCCCGCGGTCGGTGCCTCGCTGCTCGGTTTCATCGTGGTCTACTTCGTCTGCTTCTCGATCGGCACCTGGTACGTGCTCAAACTGATGAGCAAGGCGCCTCATGCGCACGAGGAAGGCCCCGAGCAGGGTGCCGACACCCCGATCCGCACCGCCGGCATCACCCCTGGGCCGCACCAGCAATCCGCGCCCGGCGCGGCCGAATAAGGGAGCACGGCCATGACCATCGACCTCACCGTCATCTGGGCCTTCATCATCGCCTTCGGCGTCTTCGCCTACGTGGTGATGGATGGCTTCGACCTCGGCATCGGCATCCTGTTCCCCAGCTTCAGGGTGGGCGAAGGGCGCAACCGCGCGATGAATTCGATCGCACCGGTCTGGGACGGCAACGAGACCTGGCTGGTGCTGGGCGGCGGGGGGCTCTTCGCGGCCTTCCCGCTGGCTTACGCAATCATCCTGCCCGCGACATATCCGCTGATGATCGCGATGCTGCTCGGCCTCGTGTTTCGCGGCGTCGCCTTCGAGTTCCGCTGGCGCGACGCGGGCCACCGCCCCTTCTGGGACATGGCCTTCTTCGGCGGATCGCTCGTCGCAGCGCTTTCGCAAGGGATGATCCTTGGCGCGATCCTTCAGGGCATCACTGTCGAGAACCGCGCCTATGCCGGTTCCTGGTGGGACTGGCTGACGCCCTACACCCTGCTGACCGGCCTCGGCGTCGTCGCGGGCTACTGCCTGCTCGGCGCGACATGGCTGATCTGGAAGCTCGACGGCCAGCCGCAGGACCATGCCTACAAGGTCGCAAGGCGTGCCGCCGTCGCGACGCTGCTGCTGCTCATCGCGGTGAGCCTCTATACCCCGATGCTCGACGAGGACTACTGGCACCGCTGGTTCGAGGCACCCGGCATCTATTTCGCCAGCCAGGTCCCGCTGCTCACCGCGATCCTCGCCGCCGCGCTGTTCTGGGCGCTCGCCAAGCGGCGCCAGGCAGCCCCGTTCTGGCTCTCGCTCGGCATCTTCCTGCTCGGCATGGCGGGGCTGGGCGTGAGCATGTTCCCCTTCGTGGTGCCCGATCAGGTGACGATCTGGGACGCCGCCGCACCGCACCGCAGCCAGGTCTTCATGCTCGTCGGGGTCGGCCTGACCCTGCCGCTGATCCTTGGCTATACCGGCTGGGCCTACTGGGTGTTTCGCGGCAAGGTCGGCCACGAGGGCTACCACTGATCCAAGGCCACTGCTTGAAGAGGAGCCTGCGATGAAGGGAAAACCGCTCGATGCCGACCGGCAGCCCTTGTGGAAGCGGCTGGGCTGGCTCGCCGCGATCTGGGCGGGCAGCGTGCTCGCGCTCGGCGCCTTCGCCCAGCTCCTGCGGCTCTGGCTCACCTAGACCCCACGTCTACCTGCGAGGACTGCGGCAGACAAAAAAACAGGCGGCCCGTCACGAGGTAGGGCCGCCCGAAGGTGGGGAGAAGCGGTACGGAGGCGCACCGGAGATCGGTGCGGTCCGTGACCGGCAAGGCAGTCTTTCGCACATGCACAAGGGCGCGACTTTGATCGCGGTCAAGCAGGCCTTGCCGATTACGCAACCCGAGATGAATTAACGGCAATTCATCGCGCCACGCGGTTAAACACGCAAAGCATCCGCCGTTCTGGGCTGTGCATGGACGGCCCACGCTTCACCCCTACCCCGATCCCGCGCGAGCGGCGGCGGCGGCGCTGCACGCGCTTCACCCTCGCCGATGCCGCGGGCGATCCGCTGGACGTCATGGTGCGCGACATCTCCTCGCGCGGGCTCAGCGCCGCCGCGCTCGGCGAGGCGCCCGCGCCCGACGAAATCGTGCGCGCACGGCTCGGCGATGGCACCGAAGTCTGGGGCTTGGTGCGCTGGCGCGAGGGCAAGCTGTTCGGAGTGGAATTCGACGTCGGAGCGCGAACGGGTCCTGCTAGCGCTAGACCGCCGAGCTGAAACGGCGCAGCGAATCCTTGCGATAAGGGTCGAAGCGCGCGGCGATCGAGCGGGCATAGGGCAATCCGCCCGGGCGGATGACGAGATCGTCACCATCGGTCTCGCACAGGCCCGCAGCCATGTAGGGCGTGAGCAGCGGGTACGCCTCCATCTGGAGCTCGGGCGCGACGCGTGCGCGTCCACGGCACAGCAGCGCCTCGATCACCGTGCCACGACGGCGGTCGTCGGCACTGCGGCGCACGCCCCGGTTGGCGGGAAGCCGGTCCTGTGAGAGCAGCATGCGATAGCGGCCCGCGTTCTTCTCGTTCTGCGCGAGCAGCCCGGGAAAGCCGCTGATCGCCGAAGCCCCGAGACCGATCAGCACTTCGGCCCGGTCCTCGGTGAAGCCCTGGAAATTGCGGCGCAGGGTCCCCGCGACGGCAGCCTGCGCGATGGCATCGCCGGGCAGCGCGAAGTGGTCGAAGCCGACCGGCACGTAGCCCGCAGATACGAGATAGTCGTAGCCGAAGGCCGCCATCTCGAAGCGCGCCTGCGCATCGGGCAGCGCGCTGTCGTCGATCTTGCGCTGACGCGGGATCAGGTGGGGAACATGGGCATAGCCGAACAGCGCGATGCGATCGGCCCGCAGCGCCACCGTCTGCTCGAGCGAATCCTCGAGCTGCGCCATGGTCTGCCCGGGCAGCCCGTACATGAGGTCGAAGTTGAGCGAGGTGACACCCGCGGCACGCAGCATCGCGGTCGAATTTTCGATCATACGGGCGGGCTGGACGCGCCCGATCGCTTCCTGCAGGGCGGGCGCGAAAGTCTGTACGCCAAGGCTTGCCCGCTCGATCGCGACCGCGCCGATCACCTCGGCCCAGTCGGCGCCCAGCGTACGCGGGTCGAGCTCGATCGAGAGCACCGGCGAGCGCGGCGCGAACTGCAACGTCAGCGCATCGACGATGCGCACGAAGTCGATCGGCGAAATGCCGTTGGGACTGCCCCCGCCGAACGATATGCGCGTGACCTGCACGCCTTGCGGCAGCCGCTCGGCGACGAGGGCGATCTCCTTGTGCAGCGCCTCTAGGTAGCTCGCCACGCGCTGGGTGCGATTGGCAACCGAGGTGTTGCAGCCGCAATACCAGCAGATCTTCTCGCAGAACGGGATGTGCACGTAGAGCGAGACCTCGCCCTCGCACTGTTCCAGCGCAGTGACGAAATCGGCAGGCCCGACGCCCTCGCCGAATTCGGCGGCAGTCGGGAAGCTGGTGTAGCGCGGCACCGGGACCGCGAGCAGTTCGGGGTGATATGTCCACATGCGAGGGACATTGTCGCGCGAGACCGCCCGCGTCTTTGCGTTCGATCAAGCGTGCCCGGCATTGTTGGCGGGACTGGTCAGTCAGCGGGCGGAACCGCTCCAGCGATGCGCTTGCGCGAGGAGGAGCCCTTGCAGCCCTTGGCGCAGCACGGTCCCTGCGCCGGTCCCGGCGGCACCTCGCCCGAACCGGTCGGGATCACCAGTTGTCCGCCACCGCACAGCGGCGCGGCAATGCCGCGCGCCTCGGCCTCGAGCGGACCGATCATCGCCGGAAGCAGCGCCAGAGTGCCGAGCAGCGCGAGTTCGCGGCGCATCATCGCGCGTCCCCCCCTTGTTGCCCGGCCCTGGCCCCATCCTCCTCATCGATGAGGATACGGTTGGCCGCGCCGTCGAGATCCTCGAACTGGCCGCTCTTCATCGCCCAGAAGAAGGCGACGAGTCCGGCCATGCCCATCAGGAGCGCAAGCGGGATGAGGAAGCCGAGGATGGTCATGGCGCCGCACTCTCGCCCGGACCTGCCGCGCGCGCAAGCCGCAGCGAATTGGCGACCACAACCAGCGAGCTGCCCGACATCGCCAGCGCTGCGACCAACGGGGTGACATAGCCGAAGATAGCGAGCGGAACCGCGCAGACATTGTAGGCGACGGCCATCGCGAAGTTCTGGCGCACCACCGCCATCGTGCGCCGCGCGACCCTGACGGCGAGCGCGACGGGCATGATGCGCTCTCCCACGAAGACCGCGTCGGCGGCCTGCTGGCTGACGTCGCTGGCCCCGCCGGGCGCGATCGAGACGTGCGCACCGGCAAGTGCGGGGCCGTCGTTGAGACCATCGCCCACCATCAGCACCCGGTGCCCGCCCGCGCGCAGGCGGTCGAGCAGCGCGAGCTTGTCCTCCGGGCGCATCGAGTGCGTGGCAAAGAGCCCGAGGTCCCGCGCCACGCGCGCCACCGACTGCTCGCGGTCACCCGAGACGATGGCACTGCGCAGGCCCTGCTGCGACAGCGCGGCGAGCGCCTCGTGCACGTCGGGACGCAGCGGATCGGCAAAGGCGATCCGCTTGCGCGTCTCGCCAATGACCAGATCGGCGGCAAGGCCGCTCGTCTCGACCTCGGGACGCAGCAGCGCGACGCTTTCACCGCCATGGCTGGCGCGCATGCCGCTGCCCGCACTTTCGCTCACCTCGTCGAGCGCGGCGGGGCGCACCCCTGCCTCGCGCAGCGCCTGGGCAAGGCCGCGGCTGAGCGGGTGGCGGCTCGACTGGGTCAGCGCCAGCGCAATCGCGCGTTCACCATCGTCCAGCATCGCGAGATCGACCGGGCGCGGTTCGCCCAGCGTCAGCGTGCCGGTCTTGTCGAACAGCACCTCGTCGACTTCAGCGAGGCGTTCGAGCGCGGAGCCGTCCTTGATCAGCAGCCCGCGCTTCATCAACGCCGAGGCGGCGACGACCTGTGCCGCGGGGACGGCGAGGCCCAAGGCGCAAGGGCAGGTGATGATCAGCACCGCGACCGCGATCAGCAGCGCCTTGTAGAGCCCTGCCCCCGCAAGCATCCAGCCAAGGAAGCTGAGCAGCGCGAGGCTGTGCACGGCAGGCGCGTAGAAACGCGAGGCCTTGTCGGCGATGCGCACGTAGCGCGAGCGCGACTGCCCGGCCTCGTCCATCAACCGTGCGATGTCGGCGAGCGCGGTATCCTGCGCAGCGGCGGTGACCTTGATCCGGACCGGGTTGCCGAGGTTGATCATGCCGGCATGGACGAGCTCGCCCGGGCCTGCCGCGCGCGGATCGCTCTCGCCGGTCAGCATCGAGGAATCGATGGTAGTGCGCCCCTCGAGGATCTCGCCATCGGCAGCAAGCGATTCGCCTGCCGCGACCAGCATCACCATGCCCGGGGCGAGGCTTTCGGCCTCGACGTAGCGGCTCGTCCCGTCGTCCTGCACGACTTGCGCGCCCTTGCCCATGCGCCCGAGCAGCGCGGCAATGCCCGAGCGGGCCCGGTTGCGCATCATCGCATCGAGCGCGCGCCCGGCGAGCAGGAAGAACAGCAGCATGACCGCACCGTCGAAATAGGCGTGCGGGCCGCCGGTCACGGTCTCGTAGAGGCTCATGCCGGTCGCGAGCACCACGCCGATGGTGATCGGTACATCCATGTTGGTGCGCCGATAGCGCAGCGCCATCGCCGCCGAGGCGAAGAACGGGCGTCCGGCATAGGCGATCACCGGCACCGCGATCAGCGCGCTCAGCCAGTGGAACATCTCGCGCGTGATGGTGTCGGCCCCGGACCAGACCGAGACCGAGAGCAGCATGATATTCATCATGCCGAAGCCCGCGACCGCGAGGGCGCGCAGCAGCTTCCTGGTTTCGGCATCGTCGCGCGCGAGCGGGTTTTCGGCAGCGCGCTCGGCCTCGAAGCCGAGGCGGCGCAGGCTCTCGATGATCGCCTCGTCGTCGATCGTGGCATCGTGGCTGACCGCGACGCGCTTGGCCGAGAAGTTGACCCGTGCTCCAGCGATGCCCGGCACCTCGCCAAGGCCGCGCTCGACCTTGGCGATACAGCCCGCACAGCGCATGCCCGGGACGGTGAAGCGGCTGTCGACCAGCGCGCGCTCGCCGTCCGATGCGGGCTTGTTCTGTCCGGCATTTGCCGGCGGGGCTAGCTTCGACAGCTGGTTCACAGGACCTCGCGCTCCTCGCGCCATGTCTTGCCATCGGCCTCGATGCGCAGGCGCAAGGTCCAGCGCCCGGCGGGCAACGGCTTGTCGCTCACGAATGTACCACCGACGGGATCGAAATGCAGCAGTTCGTCCGAGAGACGGCCGAGCGGATGGCGTGCCTCGGCACTGACCAGCGCGCCCTCGGGCACGCCGTGAAGGTGCGCAGCAATCCGGTCGTCATCGCGGCGCTCGAGGTCGAGACCCCAGCCCAGAGCCCCTTCCTGTCGCGCCTCGTCGAGCCAGGTGTTGAAGTTCTGGCTGGCAACGTAGGAATTCTCGACGACCACGCCGCCGAAGGTCGAGCTGGCAAGTCCGGCCATGGCGAAGTTGACCGCCACCACGATGCCGAAGCCACCGACGAGGATCATCGTCATGTGCTTGCCGGTGAAGGGCCGCGGGCGGGTATTGGCGCGCTTCATCATTCGCCTCCTGGCGTGTCGAACTTGGCTTGCGAACTGTCGGCCTCGCCGGGCTCGCCGACGGCCTGCACCGAGAAATCGAAGCTCTGGTCGGTGCTGCCCGCGGGCGCGACGACGTAGACGCGCACCCCTTGCGTGGCATCGGCGGCCACCTTGCGCACGAGGCTGCGCGCGGCGGCCTCGCGGGCCATGTCCTCGGTCCACATCACCGCGCCGGGCAGGCCCTCGATCGCGATCTCCATGTCGCGCGGACGGCCCTGCATGTTGCGCAGGCGCAGCGTGTAGGCATTGCGCACCGAGCCGTCGCTCATCAGGATGTAGGGCGGATTGCGGTCCTTGGCGACGGTCAGCCCGGTGTGGACGCGGGTGCCCAGCGTGAACAGCAGGCCGAGCCCGATCGCGGCCCATACGCAGAAATAGAGGATCGTGCGCGGTCGCCAGATCAGCTTCATGTGGCGGGTCGGCGCATTGCCCGCCTTCTCGTTCTCGGCGTCCTCGAGCGTCGCATAATCGATCAGCCCGCGCGGGCGACCGGTCTCGGCCATGACCCGGTCGCAGGCATCGATGCACAGCGCGCAGGTGATGCAGCCGATCTGCGCGCCCTCGCGAATGTCGATCCCGGTCGGGCAGACCGCAACACACTGGTTGCAGTCGATGCAGTCGCCGTATTCCTCGGGGTTCTTCTGCGCCTTCTTGAGGCTGCCGCGCTTCTCGCCGCGCCAGTCCTTGTAAGTGACGATCAGGCTCTTCTCGTCGAGCATCGCGGTCTGGATGCGCGGCCATGGGCACATGTAGATGCACACCTGCTCGCGCATGAAGCCGCCCAGCACGAAGGTGGTGAGCGTGAGCACGAGCACGGTGCCATAGGCGACCGGCGCTGCAGTGCCGCTCCAGAATTCCTGATGGAGCGTCGGTGCATCGGCGAAGTAGAAGATCCAGGCACCGCCGGTGGCAAAGCTGATCGCGAGGTAGACGCTCCACTTGGCGAGGCGCCGGGCGATCTTAGAGGCAGTCCACGGCGCCTTGTAGAGGCGAAAGCGGGCGTTGCGATCGCCGTCGAAGAGGCGGTCGACGTGCTGGAACAGGTCGGTCCACACGGTCTGCGGACAGGCATAGCCGCACCAGGCGCGGCCGACCGCGCTGGTGACGAGAAACAGGCCGATCCCCGCCATGATCAAGAGGCCCGCGACGAAGTAGAACTCGTGCGGCCAGATCTCGATGCCGAACATGTAGAAGCGGCGATGCGCGAGGTCGATCAGCACCGCCTGGTCGGGCGCATAGGGACCGCGGTCCCAGCGCAGCCACGGGGTGATCCAGTAGACCGCAAGGCACAGCGCCATGATCGCCCACTTGATGCGGCGAAACTTGCCGTCGATGCGGCGATTGAACACCGGCTCGCGCTTGGCATAGAGCGAGACCGGGGGCTCCTGGGCCTTGATCTGTACTGGCTTGTTCATGTCCGTTGTCCGCCCGTCGTTAGACTTGGGGGGCTGAGCGGCCCGGAAGGTCGGGCCCCGCCTGCCGTCCTGGGCAGGGCGGGGTCGCCCGAAGGGTCGGCCGGGGCACTTGCGAAGGCCCCGGCGCTGTCAGTCCTCTGGCTGCATTTCCTGTCGTTGCATGGCCATCAGTCGGTTTCCTGCGCTGCATCCGCAGCGGGTGCTTCTGCCGCCACGGGGGCTGCGAACTCCTCGCCGCCGCCCAGCGAGTGGACGTAGGCCGCGAGCATCTTGATCGTCACCGGATCGAGCCGCTCGCCCCATGCCGGCATCACGCCGTGGTGCGGGTGGTGGATCTGCGCGGCGACTTCGGCCTTGCTGCCGCCGTCGAGCCAGATCGCATCGGTGAGGTTGGGCGCGCCCAGCTCGCGGTTACCCTTGGCGTTGTCGCCATGGCACACCGCGCAGTTGTCGGCGAAGATCTGCGCGCCGCGCTGCGTTGCCGCGCTCTTCTTTTCCTTGCCCGAGAGGCTCAGGACATAGCCCGCGACATCGTTGATCTGCCCTGCGTCGAGCAGCCCGTCGCTGCCGAAGTTGGGCATCAGCGAGATGCGGGTCGCATCGTCGCCGGGCTGGCGGATGCCGTGGATCAGCGTCGTCTCGATGGTCTTGAGATCACCGCCCCACAGCCAGTCGTCGTCGTTGAGGTTGGGATAGCCCTTCGAGCCCGCCGCGCCCGCGCCGTGGCACTGCACGCAGTTGACCTTGAAGGCTGCCGCGCCGCCCGCGACCGCCGCGCGCATCAGCTGAGGATGCTGCGGCAGCTGCTCGATCGGCAGGTCGGCGAGGCCCGCAACCGCCTTGGCGCGCGTGGCCGCGGCCGAGCTCATCTCGGCATCGAGCTGGCCCCGGCTCGACCATCCCAGCATGCCCTCGCTGGCCTGGCTGATGCCGGGCAGAGCGGGATAGGCGATGACGTAGCCGATCGCGAAGACGATCGTTGCGTAGAAGGTCCATAGCCACCAGCGCGGCAACGGAGTGTTGAGTTCCTCGATACCGTCCCACTCATGGCCCACGGTCTCGGTGTTCGTGGCTTCGTCCAGACGCTTGTCAGCCATCGTTCTCGTCCTTGAAGATCATGGTGGCGGCTTCTTCGTTGCGTTCGCGCATCCCGGGCCGGAACGGCCAGGCTGTGAGCACGAGGAAGACCGCCAGCATCGCCAGAAGACCCCAGCTGTCGGCCAGGTGGCGCAGCATGTCGTAAGTGGAGTGCATGCTCATCGGCCGTGCTCCGAGGCGAGTTCCTCCTGCGCCGCCGCGCCGTCGACATCGACCAGCGTGCCCAGCATCTGCAGGTAGGCGACGAGCGCATCCATCTCGGTCAGCCGCGAGGGATCGCCGTCGAAGTCGCGGATCTGCGCCTTGGGATAGCGGGTCAGCAGATCGCTGGCGTCGGCATCGGGGTCGGCCTGTGCGGCAAGGTCGCTCGAGGCCAGCTCGATGTCCTTGTCGCTATAGGGCACGCCGACGTGGCGCAGCGCGGTGAGATTGGCCGCGATGTCGGGCACGAAGAGGTCGTTCTTCGCGAGGAAGCCGTACTGCGGCATCACGCTCTCGGGCACCACCGACTGCGGATCGGTGAGGTGCTGGACGTGCCAGCTGTCCGAATAGCGATTGCCCACGCGCGCAAGGTCGGGACCGGTGCGCTTGGACCCCCACTGGAACGGGTGGTCGTACATCGATTCGGCAGCGAGGCTGTAGTGGCCGTAGCGCTCGACCTCGTCGCGGAAGGGACGGATCATCTGGCTGTGGCACACGTAGCAGCCCTCGCGCACGTAGATGTCGCGGCCGGCCTGTTCGAGTGGGGTGTAGGGGCGCATGCCCTCCACCTTCTCGATGGTGTTGTCGATCCAGAACAGCGGTGCGATCTCGACGATGCCGCCGATGGCGACCGCGATGAAAGCGCAGACACCCAGCAGCGTGATGTTCTTTTCCAGCGTCTTGTGACGCTCGGTCATGGACGTCATTGGTCTGTTTCCCTTTGCTGGCGCTGTCAGGCGTTGGCCACGATCGGGCGGTCGGCCTCGGGATCGTAGGCGGCATCGCGCATCGGGGCTTCCTCGCGCAGCTTGCCCAGGATCGTCGCCCAGACGTTGACCACCATGATCACCGCACCGGCGAGGTAGAGCAGCCCGCCGAAGGCCCTCAGCGCAAACATCGGATGGAGCGCAGCGACGGTGTCGGCGAAGGTGTTCACGAGGTAGCCGTCAGCGCCGTACTCACGCCACATCAGGCCCTGCGTGATACCTGCCACCCACATCGAGGCGGCATAGAAGACGATACCCAGCGTCGCGCACCAGAAGTGCCAGTTCACCATGCGCAGCGAGTAGAGCCGGGTGCGTGCCCACAGACGCGGCACGAGGTAGTAGATCGCACCGAAGGTGATCATGCCGTTCCAGCCCAGCGCGCCCGAGTGGACGTGGCCGATGGTCCAGTCGGTGTAGTGCGAGAGCGAGTTGACGCTCTTGATCGACATCATCGGGCCCTCGAAGGTGCTCATGCCGTAGAAGGCGAGCGCCATGACCATCATGCGGATGATCGGGTCGGTCCGGACCTTGTCCCAGGCGCCATTGAGCGTCATCAGACCGTTGATCATGCCACCCCAGCTCGGCATCCACAGCATGATCGAGAAGACCATGCCCAGCGTCTGCGCCCAGTCGGGGAGCGCGGTGTAGTGCAGGTGGTGCGGACCGGCCCAGATGTAGAGGAAGATCAGCGACCAGAAGTGGATGATCGAGAGGCGGTAGCTGTAGACCGGGCGCTCGGCCTGCTTGGGCACGAAGTAGTACATCATCGCCAGGAAGCCGGCGGTGAGGAAGAAGCCGACCGCGTTGTGGCCGTACCACCACTGCACCAGCGCGCCCTGCACGCCGGCGAAGAGCGGGTAGCTCTTGGAACCGACGAAGCTCACCGGCACGTCGAGGTTGTTGACCACGTGCAGCATCGCAACGGTGACGATGAAGGCGAGGTAGAACCAGTTGGCAACGTAGATGTGCGGCTCGGAGCGCTTGATGATGGTGCCCACGAAGACCGCGAGGTAGCACACCCACACAATCGTCAGCCACCAGTCGACGTACCACTCGGGCTCGGCATATTCCTTGGACTGGCTGATGCCCAGCAGGTAGCCGGTTGCGGCCAGAACGATGAACAGCTGGTAGCCCCAGAACACGAAGCGCGCGAGCGCGGGGAAGGCGAGCCGGGCGCGGCAGCTGCGCTGGACGACGTAGTAGCTCGTCGCGATCAGGGCGTTGCCGCCAAAAGCGAAGATCACCGCCGAAGTGTGCAGCGGACGCAGCCGGCTGAAGTTGAGATAAGGCTCGAGGTTGAGGATCGGCCAGGTGAGCTGGAGCGCGATGAACACGCCTGCGGCAAAGCCCGCGATGCCCCAGAACACCGTGGCGATGACACCCCAGCGGATCGGGTCGTCATCGTAGATGCCTTCGTCGGGCATGCGCAGGACACCGCGCGCGATCGCCGCGTAATCGGCACCGCTGATCGTGAACCACACCGCGACCAGCGCCGCGAGGGCGACGATGCTCATGTGGATGGCGAAACCCCCATCTGCCGCCAAGGCGACCCCGATGACGGCAAGGAAAAGCACGGCAAGCCAAACGCCTGCCCGTGCAAGGACCGTTACCATATGCCTTCTCTTTCGAGGTTGTTGCTGAACCTGCTCTCGCCTTGGAGACTATCAGATCGAAGGGCATTGATAACGATCAAAAACCGAAATCGATGAATTTCGGGCCTATTTCGGGAATTTGCGCAAGGTCAATTCAAATATCCGTCAACTCTGTGACAGGCAATCGGGCAGCCGCACAGGAAAGGGAAACGCATGGTGCGATCCCGGCGGCAATGGAAGATGATACTATGCGCAAGATGACCATGCTCATCGCCGCAGCGGCGGCAACTGCACTTGCAACACCGGCGATGGCGGGCAGTCCCGACGGCAAGATTCAGGTCAAGGTTCTTGGCACTGCTGTCCTTCCCGACGGCGAGATCGACAGCGTCAAGTATATCGATGGCGGGCTCGCCGGAACTTTTGCGGATCTTGGCGTCAGTTCGGTCGACGCGAAGGCCAACGACAACGTCGTTCCCACGCTTGCGGTCGAGTATTTCTTCAACAAGACCTTCTCGCTCGAGACCATCTGCTGCTTCACACAGCACCACGTCAACGGCGATGCCGACCTCGCCGGGACCGAGCTCGTGGACCACGTCCTGATCCTTCCCGCCACGCTCACGCTCAAGGCGCACCTCGACACCGGCACCATGTTCAAGCCCTATATCGGCGCGGGCCCGGCCTGGTTCATCGTCTTCGACGAGAAGCCCGGTGCGACCGCCCGCGATCTCGGCGTCGACCGGGTGAAGATGTCGAACACGCTTGGCCTCGCGCTTCAGGGCGGCGTCGACGTACCGCTGGGCGACAGTGGCTTTGGCGTCTCGCTCGATGCGAAGAAGTACTTCATCAAGCCGACCGCGAAGTTCTACGCCGAGGACGTGAAGGTGCTCGAAACCAAGCACAATCTCGATCCCTGGGTGCTCAGCGCGGGCGTGAGCTACCGCTTCTGAGGATAGACCGGGCTCTGTTGCAGGAGGAGAAAGGGGGGCGTCGCGCTCCCCCTTCTTTTTGCGCAGCGCAGGCGCGGTATTCAGATCTTCTGGAAATTGACCGTTGCGTTGAGGATGAACACACCGATCCCCGCAATCAGCGATGCCGTTATGCGCGCCACGATCAGCGGCACGCCCAGCCAGTCCGTCATCAGCGCAAAGGCGCCGAGAATGAAGACGAGGCCGAGAAGAGCATTGCCCAGAAACAGCGCATAGCCCGACCACAGCCCTCGCAAGCTGTCGCGAAATACCCAGAGCCGCGCGAGCGCGTAGTGGCAGGCATTGCCGAACAGGAAGCCGATCGTCACCGCAATGAAGCGGTTCATGCCGGTATAGCGCATGAGCAGCCAGATCAGCGCAAGGTCGATCAGGAAGGTGAAGATGCTGGCGATGGCATTACGCACGAAGAGCTTGTGCCCGCCGCCGGCGATGAAGCGCTTGCGGAAGGTCATCGCCCCCCGCCCCTCGCCTCATAACAGAACACTGCGGCGCGGTTGGTTTGATGGATTGCCATGTCTAGCCAACACGGCGACTCGCGCGATGGTTCCGCCTGCTCTTCGCAGGTGCAAACCGGTTCGTGCCGTCGGGCCGCTGGAACGGCGGCGCGGATCAGCCGAGGGTAAGCTCAGCCAGCTTCGGCAGCGAGTGCATCCATGTTGAGGATAACCACCTCGCGCCGCGAAGGCAGGTCGATCACGCCATCGTTCTTGAGGCGCGTGAACTGACGGCTGACCGTCTCGATGGTGAGACCCAGCACGTCGGCGATCTGCTGACGCGAGAAAGGCAGAACGAGACGTCTTTGGTTCGGCTTGTCGAAATCGACACTGCATCCCGCGCCGTCGAGACGCTCGGACATCTCGACGAGGAAGCTCGCGAGTTTTTCAGCCGCCGACTTGCGCCCGAGCAGCAACATCCAGCGCCGCGTGCGGTCGAGCTCTCCCAGGGTGCGCTCGAGCAGCTTGTGTTCGAGCGAGGGGTGCTCGCGTGCGAAGGCATCGAAATCGCGGCGCGAGAAGACGCATACGCGCGATTCGGTCAGCGCCGTAACGCCATGACCGCTGGTCCCGCCGAAGGGACGGCCAATGAAGTCGGAAGGGTAGACCACCCCGACGATCTGTTCGCGACCGTCTTCGGTGTTGGTCGATAGCTTGAGAACGCCGTCGATGACGTTGGCGACGAGAACCGAATCCTCGCCTTCCCAGATCAGGGATTCACCTGGGCTGATCGTGCGCGTGCGACCGATCGCGTTGAGCGCCTCGAGTTCTTTGGCATCCAGCGATGCACAGATTGCCCGATTGCGGACGACACACAGGTCACAGCTCGACATCAGTACCGGTTCCCAACGCCACGATGGCCACACAGGTCTGCGGCGATACCGCATGGGCCGCGATATGCAAAGGATAACAGGTGCACGTTGTGCAAGAGAACGGCACCTGACTGCCAGGTCCCAACCCTTCTGATCATACCAGCAAGTTTTGCGGTCCTGCTGGTGGCACAAAAAAAGGCGCCGTTGGCGCCTTTGTCGTAAGTGTTTGGATTGGTTGCGGGGGTAGGATTTGAACCTACGACCTTCAGGTTATGAGCCTGACGAGCTACCGGGCTGCTCCACCCCGCGTCACC
>NZ_JADZGI010000009.1 GCF_015865035.1 Novosphingobium aureum
CCAGGATAGACTGTCTTAGAGTGCTTGGCGAAGTCCGATCGTGCCCATAGATGGGCAGCTCCTCATCAACATGAAGGAGTACGAAGTTGAACGCCGCCAAGCTCTACACCATCAACGAGTGCTGCGAGTTGCTCAGCATCGGTCGCACCAAGATGTACGACATGATGAGCACGGACATGATCCGCTACATCACGGTTGGAGCCGCCAGGCGCATCCCCCACAGCGAACTGATGCGGTTCCAGGAAATCCGGCACTAAGGCACTCCCAGCCATACCCCTCACTCTCAATCTCAATTCTTATTCTGTTCTCCAAATCGTTGATCTCGCTGCTCCCGGCGAGGTGGGTCGAGCCACTGCTCCACCCCCTCAGCCGTTCGTCTGCAGCCATTCCGCCCAGAACACCGACATTACTGGAAGGACGACGATGCCCCTCACCAACAACACCATTAGGAACGCGCGACCTCGCGCGAAGGACTGGAAGCTGGCTGACGAAAAGGGCCTTTACCTTCTCATTACGCCAAAGGGCTCAAAGCTGTGGCGCTTGAAGTTTCGCCACCACGGAGTCGAGCGCAAGCTCAGTTTTGGAGCCTGGCCGGACATCACGCTCAAGCGGGCACGCGATCTGCGTGACGAGGCACGTACCGCAGTATCAGAGGGCCGAGACCCAGCCCGCGAACGCAAGGTTGCTAAGCGAGAGGCCCGACATGAAGCCTCCCAGACCTTTGCCGCCATTGCTGACGAGCTGATTGAAAAGGACCGTAAGGAAGGTCGTGCAGCCGTGACGATCAAGAAGAAAGAATGGCTGCTCGGGAAGCTGACGGCGGCATTTGGCAACGCCCCCATTGCGGAGATTACATCACCCGAGGTGTTCGCCGCCCTTGATCGCATCCAGAAGACTGGACTGAGGGAAACCACGAAGCGGCTTCGGTCGGTCGCCGGGCAGGTCTTCAACTATGCGATCGCTACGGGCCGCGCTACCAACAACCCGACGCTGGCCCTACAACGCGCTCTTCTGGCCCCCGACGTCACGCACATGCCAGCCATTATCGACATCGACGACCTGCGCATTCTCTTGCGGAAGATGGATGCATGCACCGGCTACCCCTCGACACTCGCCGCGCTGCGGATCACCCCGCACCTATTCCAGCGCCCGGGCGAAATCCGGAAGATGAAATGGGCAGATCTCGATCTTGATCGCGCCCGCTGGTCTCCACCGATCGCAGACATGAAGAAGCGTCGTCCGCACGACGTCCCTCTGTCCCGGCAGGCGCTTGCGATTATCCGGGACATGCAGCAGCACCGAAACGGCCCATATGTGTTTCCGGCCTTCCATTCCGAGACCAAGCCGATTTCCGAGAATACCGTCAATGGCGCGTTGAGGCGTCTTGGTTACGCCGGCAAGCAGTCGGCACACGGCTTTCGGTCAACGGCCAGTTCGCTCCTGAACGAGAGTGGCAAGTGGAACCCGGACGCCATCGAGCGCGCAATGTCCCGGCAGGTAGGCGGCACCACCGCCGCAATCTACAACCGCACCGCCTATTGGGACGAGCGGGTCGAGATGATGCAGTGGTGGAGCGACTGGCTCGATGAACTCAAGACAGGAGGGACCTGATCGCAGGCCCCATTCGAGGCCCCCATCTGGTCGCGGCTGGGGGCCTTTACGGGCGAACATTCACGAACAACTGAAAAGCAAAAAGCCCCGGTTTCCCGGGGCTTTTTGGCTACTTGCGAACACCTGCGAGCAGGTGAATGGTGCCCAGAAGAGGACTCGAACCTCCACGCCGTTGCCAGCGCCGCCACCTGAAGACGGTGCGTCTACCAATTCCGCCATCTGGGCACGGAGGCAAGGGAGCCAAGTTGCTGTCCTCGCCGGGTAGGAGGGCGCCTCTAAGACCGGCGCGGGCCGGTGTCAACAGGGCTTGAGACAAGAAAATCGCGCGCGTGCATTTTTTTGCGGGTCGTGGCGTCGGCTGGGGCGGGAAAGCGTTGTGTTGCAGTGGATGCACCCTGCCCGCGCGTGCCGAGGCAACTGGCCGGTTGCCCGGGACTGTGCCTTGTGGCAGGGGCAGGTGCAATGTGCTGCAGTGCAGGAAACGGGTTCCGGGCGCTGCCGAGCTGCAAGGATTCGAGGCAATGAGCATGACCCCCAAGGATTCGCTTTCCGGCAAGATCGTCACCGTACTGGGTGGCAGCGGCTTCGTCGGCACGCACCTTGCGCAGGAACTGCTCGCACGCGGCGCGCGCCTGCGCGTTGCCAGCCGCCACCCCAAGAAGGCCTATGCGCTCAAACCCTTGGGTAACCTCGGCCAGGTCCAGTTCGCCGGCTGCGACGTCACGCGCACCGACTCGCTCGCCGCCGTGCTCGCGGGCTCGGACGTGGTGATCAACCTCGTCGGCGCCTTCTCGGGCAATCTCGACGCGCTGCAGGGTGAAGGTCTCGCCCGCATCGCGGCAGCGGCCAAGGCGGCTGGCGCGCAGGCCTTCGTGCATGTCTCGGCGATCGGCGCCGATGCTTCCTCCGACGTCGCCTATGCGCGCACCAAGGCGGAAGGCGAGCAGGCCGCGCTGGCCGAGTTCCCCGAGGCGACAATCCTGCGCCCCTCGGTCATGTTCGGCCCCGACGACAAGTTCGTGATGATGTTCGGCGACCTCATGGCGAGCGCGCCGGTCATGCCGATCTTCGTGCCCGAGGGCAGGCTGCAGCCGGTCTTCGTCGACGACGTCGCCGAGGCCATTGCCAATGCCGCGGGCGACCCGCTGACCCACGGGGGCAAGACCTACGAGATCGCCGGCCCCGAGGTGGTGACGATGCGCGAGCTCAACCACCGCATCGCGGCCGCCGCGGGCCGCAAGCCCTGCTTCATCGAAATGCCTGATGCTTTCGCGGGCCTGTTTGCCGCGCTCCCGCTGACCCCGATCAGCTCGGACCAGATCAAGCTGCTCAAGGCCGGCAGCGTTGCCAGCGAAGGTGCACCCGGCCTTGCCGAGCTCGGCGTCAAGGCGCGCCCGATGGGCCTGTTCCTCGACCGTTGGATGACCCAGTTCCGCAAGCACGGCCGCTTCGGCACAAAGGAAAACACCGAGGCCTGAGCTCCGGCATCGCGAGAAACAAAAAAGGGGGCCTTCGCGCCCCCTTTTTCATGTCCGCTCAGATATCGACTTCGCCATAGTGGCTGGGCGGCTGGATCACTTCCATGCGCTCGGTCAGCAGCGGGCGAAAACTGGGGCGCGACTTCATCACCAGATACCAGCCACGCGCCTGCTCGTGGCTCGACCAGTCGAGCCCGCCAAGGTAGTCGGCAACGGATATCTGCGCGGCGGCGGTGAGATCGGCCAGCGTCATCGTCGCGCCTGCCAGCCAGGGGCGGTTGTCGATCAGGTAGTCGATGTAGTCGAGATAATCGTGCGCAAGCTTCATCGCGTCGCGCAGCGAGCGTCCGTCGGGCGACTGGCGAAGCACGAGGCGCTTCTTCATCTTCTCGTGGAGCAGCGGTCCCGAGACGTCGTTGAAGAAGTTCTCGTCGAACAGGGCGACGAGGCGGCGGATCTCGGCGCGCTGCTGGTCGGTCCCGCGCAGCATCGGGTTGCGATCGACGGTTTCCTCGAAGTACTCGCAGATCGCGCGGCTGTCGGCGAGGACCACGCCGCGCTCCATCTCGCGCACCACCGGCGTGCGCCCGGCAGGATTCATCTGGAACAGCCGGTCCTCGCCCTCCCAGGGGCGCGTGGTCTGGAGTTCGTAGGCGATGCCCTTCTCCGCCATCAGCAGGCGCACCTTGCGGCTGAAGGGACAGAGCGGAAACTGGAAGATGTGCCACATGGCGATGAACCTTGCCCAAGGGCGCTTAGGGCGTCCACCCGGAGCCTTGACAGGACCCGGGCGAAACGCGTGGATAAGTTGGCGCGGCGCGCCGAGCAGTCGCCGAGCGCCTGATCAGCTGTCGCGCGAGAGCAGGAACACCGCGTGTTCGGCGAAGTAGTTCGCGGCGGCCTGGCTGCAGCGCTTGTCGCCCGACAGGAACCAGCTGCCCTCGACCGTGATCCCGCGCTCCTTCACCAGCGCGCGGAAGTCGTCGATGGTGAGGTGGTGGATGTTCGGGGTCTCGTACCAGAGCACCGGCAGCAGCCGCGTGACCGGCATGCGCCCGCGCCACAGCAGCGAGAGGCGCACGCGCCAGTGTGCGAAGTTGGGGAAGCTGACGAAGGCCTTGCGACCGATGCGCAGCAGTTCCTCGAGCGCGAGGTCGGGGCGCATCGTGGTCTGCAGCGTCTGCGAGAGGATCGCATAGTCGACCGACTTGTCGGGATAGAAAACGAGATCCTTGTCGGCATCGCCCTGGATCACCGAGAGCCCGCGCGCGACGCAGGCGCCCACGTTCGCAGGGTCGATCTCCATGCCGCGCGTGTCGCACTGCTTCTCGTCGCGCAGCGCGGCCATCAAGGTGCCGTCGCCGCAGCCGATGTCGAGCAGGCTCGAGCCGGGCGCGACATTGCGCGCGATCACCGCAAGGTCGGGCCGCAAGGCAGCTGCGCTCACGCTCACGAGGCCTTCTCCAGCATGGCGGCAAATTCGTTCGAGAGGCGTTCCATCAGGCGTTCGGGACGGCTGAGCGGCTTGAACCCGAGCTTGGCGTAGACGCCGTGAGCATCGGCGGTGGTCAGCGCGAAGCGGCGAATCCCGGCATATTCGGGCCGCTCGATGAACCAGCCGACCATGCGCCGCCCGAGCCCCTGCCCGCGTGCCGGCTCGTCGACCCACACGTCGGCGAGCCAGGCGAAGCTGGCGCGGTCGGAAATGACCCGCGCGAAGCCGACCTGCTCCCCGGCGGCGTCGTAGGCACCGAGGCAGTGCGCGCCCGCGATCTGGCGCTCGACCTGTTCGCGCGCGATACCCGGCGACCAGTAGCTCGAGGCCAGCCAGCCGTGGATGCGCGCGACATCGAGGCGCGCGGTGTCATCGCTCAGGTCGATCATCCCAGGAACCCTGCCACCACGCGGTCGAGCGCGGGAACGTCGAGCAGGAACGAGTCGTGCCCGTAAGGCGCGGAAAGCTCGACGAAGCTCACCGGCTTGCCCGCGGCATTGAGCGCCTGGACGACATTGCGCGAATCCGAGGTCGGGTAGAGCCAGTCGGTATCGAAGCTGACGAGGCAGAAACGCGCCTTCGAGGCGGCGAAGGCATTGGCGAGCGGGCCGCCGTGCTCCTCGGCGAGGTCGAAGTAGTCCATCGCGCGGGTGATGTAGAGGTACGAGTTCGCATCGAAGCGGCCCGAGAAGGTCAGCCCCTGGTAGCGCAGGTACGACTCGATCTGGAAATCGGCGTCGAAGCCGAAGGTCTTCTCGTGCCGGTCCTGCAGGCGGCGTCCGAACTTTTCGGTCAGGCCCGCTTCGGAGAGATAGGTGATGTGCGCGGCCATGCGCGCGACCGCGAGCCCCTTTTCCGGACCGCGACCGTGGTCATAATAATCACCCTCGCGCCACTCGTTGTCGGCCATGATCGCCTGACGGCCCATCTCGTGGAACGCGATGTTTTGCGCCGAATGGCGCGCGGTCGAGGCGATCACCAGTGCGGCGCGGGTGCGATCGGGGAAGTTGGCCGCGAGCGAGAGCGTCTGCATGCCGCCCATCGAGCCGCCGACGACCGCGTGCAGGCAATCGATGCCGAGCGCGTCGAGCAGCGCGACGTGGCCGCGCACCATGTCGCGGATGGTGATGACGGGGAAGCGCATCGCCCAGGGCTTGCCGTCGGGCGCGAGGCTGGCCGGGCCGGTCGAGCCCATGCACGAGCCGATGACATTGGCACAGATCACGAAGTAGCGATCGGTGTCGATCGGCTTGCCCGGGCCGACCATGCGCACCCACCAGCCGGGCTTTCCGGTGATGGGATGATCCGAGACGAGGTGATGGTCGCCGGTCAGCGCGTGGCACACGAGGATCGCGTTGTCCTTCGCGGCGTTGAGCTCGCCTTGCGTCTCGTAGGCGATCTGCACGCCGGGCAGGACCTGCCCGCCATCGAGCTGCAGGGGTTCGGAAAGGTCGAGCACGGCGCTCGTGTCTATGATCGGGGCTGTGGCCATGGCAATTCTTCGGTTCGACCCCGGCCCTTCGACCTTCGCGCGCTTCGTGTCAATCGGAGTGCTCTTGCAGCGAAGCCCGAACGGCCAGGCTGGAACATTGGGTCGCCACACGGCCAGAGCGCGAATCGATGGGTGCAATCGCTGCGCTGCTGAGCTAAAGGCGCGCCATCATGAGCGAAACCGAGACCAGCACGCCCTCGCCCGCACCGGCACCCGTCGCCAAGCCGTGGATCGAGGCGATCCATGCCTATGTCCCCGGCAAGTCGACCGGCAAGGACGGGCGCGCGCTGATCAAGCTCTCGGCCAACGAGAACCCGCTCGGCACCAGCGAGGCCGCGCTCGCGGCCAAGGCACAGCCCCCTGCGCTCTATCCCGATCCCGACAGCAAGGCGCTGCGCGAAGCAATCGGCGCGCGCCACGGCCTCGATCCGGCACGCATGGTGATGGGGACCGGTTCGGACGAACTGCTCAACCTCGTCGCGCAAGGCTACGCGGGCCCCGGCGACGAGGTGGTCTACGTGCGCTACGGCTTTGCGGTCTACGACATCGCCGCAAGGCGTTGCGGCGCGACCCCGGTGATCGCCCCCGATGCCGACTACGGCACCGACATCGAGGCGCTGCTTGCCTGCGTTACCGACAGGACCCGCGTCGTCTTCGTCGCCAATCCCAACAACCCCACCGGCTCCTTCCTGCCCGCCGGCGAGATCGCCCGCCTGCATGCCGCGCTTCCTTCCGACGTCGTGCTGGTGATCGACCAGGCCTACGGCGAATATGTCGCGGCGCAGGACGATGACGGTGCCATGGCGCTCGCCGCAGCCCACGAGAACGTGCTGGTGACTCGCACCTTCTCCAAGATCTTCGGCCTCGCTGGCGAGCGCGTGGGCTGGGCCACCGGGGCGCCGGGCCTGATCGCCACCCTTAACCGCATCCGCGGCCCCTTCAATGTACCCGCGACCGGCCAGGCGATGGCGCTCGCGGCACTTGGCGATACCGATTTCGTCGAGCGCTCCCGCGAGCACAACCGCGAGGAGCGCGCCCGTTTCGCCGAGAAGCTGGCCGCGCTCGGCAACTTCGGTCTGCGCCCGCTGCCGAGCCAGGCGAACTTCGTGCTGGTGCTCTTCGAGGGCGCGCTCACTGCCGAAGCCGCGCTCGAGGGACTGGCCGAGGCGGGCTATGTCGTGCGCTGGCTACCGGGACAGGGCCTGCCGCAGGCCCTGCGCATCACCATCGGCAAGCGCGCCGACATGGACGTCATTGCCGAGACCCTGCGTACCATGGCGGAGGCCGCCGGATGAGCTTTACCCAGGTCGCAATCATCGGCCTTGGCCTGCAGGGCGGCTCGATCGGTCTTGCCATCCAGCAATACCTGCCCGAGGCCCGCGTTACCGGCTACGACCTCGATCCGGCGACCCGTGCGCGCGCGACCGAACGCGGCCTGTGCCACACGGTCAGCGAGAGCGCCGAGGACGCGGTCGCAAGTGCGGACCTCGTCATCTTCTGCGTGCCTCCCGGCGCGATGGGCGCGGCGGCTGCCCCCTTGCGCGATGCGATCCCGGCGCATTGTCTCGTCAGCGACGTCGGCTCTTCCAAGAAGGCGATCTCGGCGGCGCTTGCCGAGGCCCTGCCCGACCACCTCGTGATCCCCGCGCACCCGGTCGCGGGCACCGAGAACTCGGGGCCAGACGCCGGCTTCGCCTCGCTGTTTCGCAACCGCTGGTGCATCGTCACCCCGCCAGAGCCCTGCGACCTGCTCAAGCTGACTTCGCTCGTCCATTTCTGGGAGGCGCTCGGCGCCAATGTCGAGATCATGTCGGCCGAGCATCATGACCTCGTGCTCGCGGTGACCAGCCACCTGCCCCACCTCATCGCCTATACCATCGTCGGCACCGCCTCGGACCTCGAAGACGTGACGCAGGGCGAGGTCATCAAGTATTCGGCGGGCGGCTTTCGCGACTTCACCCGTATCGCGGCCTCGGACCCGACGATGTGGCGCGACGTCTTCCTGTCGAACAAGGACGCGGTGCTGACCATGCTCCAGCGCTTCACCGAGGATCTCACCGCGCTCCAGCGCGCGATCCGGGTCGGCGACGGCGAGCAGCTGTTCGACCACTTCGCCCGCACCCGCGCCATCCGCCGCTCGATCATCGAGGAAGGCCAGGACGATTCGCGCCCAGACTTCGGGCGCAGCGACCACGACGGTGCCGCAAGGGGCAAGACGAAGGGCTGATCGCGACGATCATCGGGAGCCAAATGGCACCCTCGCGAATTGAGCGGGCAAAGACCCGTTCCCTTCGTGAGGAAGCCTGCCATGCAGATCTCGATCCTGACCGAACTCGAATACGACCTGCCCGGTCCCGCCGACGTGCTGCTCCAGCTCGAAGCTGCCATCATCCCCGAGCAGACGGTGACCAGCCATCATATCGACCTGCCCAAGGTTGAACATTTCGCCCGCGTGCCGGGCCAGTCGAACATCGGCGAGCGTATCTGGCTGCGCCTCGCCCAGCCGCTCTCGGTGCGCTACGAAGCGACCGTCGAGGTCAACCGCCTCGTCACCGACATCGCGACACTGCCGCAGACCGCACCGCACATGCTGCCGGGCGAGACGGTCGACTACCTGATGGCCTCTCGCTTTTGCCCCGCCGACGAGTTCCAGGCCTTCGTCGAGCAGGAGTTCGCCGGGACCGGGGGCGGCGCGCGGATCGCCGCGATCCGCGACTGGATCGCGGGAACGCTCAGCTACGTGCCCGGATCGAGCAACCCGCAGACGACGGCGGCCGACACCTTCCACGCGCACCAGGGCGTGTGTCGCGACTATGCGCACCTGATGATCGCGCTCGCCCGCGCCAGCGCGATCCCGGCGCGCTTCGCCAGCGTCTACGGCCTCGGTGTCGAGCCCCAGGATTTCCACGCGGTGGCCGAAGTGTTTCTCGACGGGTGCTGGCACATCGTCGATGCGACCGGCATGTCTACGCCCGAGGCGATGGCCAAGATCGGGGTCGGGCGCGATGCCGCCGACGTCTCGTTCCTTACCAGCTACGGGCAGGTCGAGCTCAAGACCCAGCGCGTCACCGTACAGGAAGTGGTGCCCGCCTGACGGGGCCGAGGCGCACCGGCTTTCGGGCCGGTGCTCCAGCGCTCAGAGCCGCGGCAGGGTGACCCCGCGCTGGCCCATGTACTTGCCCGCGCGGTCGGCATAGCTCGTCTCGCACGGCTCGTTGCCCTTGAGGAACAGGAACTGGCAGGCCCCCTCGTTGGCGTAGATCTTCGCCGGAAGCGGCGTGGTGTTCGAGAACTCGAGCGTCACGTGCCCTTCCCAGCCCGGCTCGAGCGGGGTCACGTTGACGATAATCCCGCAGCGCGCATAGGTCGACTTGCCAAGGCAGATCACCAGCACGTCGCGCGGCACGCGGAAATACTCGACCGTACGCGCCAGCGCGAAGGAATTGGGCGGGATCACGCAGACGTCGGTCTCGCGATCGACGAAGGAATTGCTGGCGAAGTCCTTGGGATCGACCACCGCGCTGTCGACGTTGGTGAAGATCTTGAACTCGGGCGCGACCCGCGCGTCGTAGCCATACGACGAAAGCCCGTAGGAAATGCAGCCATCGCGGCGCTGGCTCTCGACGAACGGCTCGATCATGCCGTGTTCGAGGGCCTGCTCGCGGATCCACTTGTCGCTTAGAATAGACATGCGGCAAGTCATTGCGCAAAGCACGCGAAGCGGCAAGTACAGCCCCAGTCTTGTCCACTGCCTCCCCTGATATCTCTGCGTCCGGAGCTGGAGGGGATTTTCCCTTGCTTCAATTGTGGTTACGCATGGTCATGTAGCGACGTAGGGGGTGGAGCTCATGAAGAAATGCATTCTGGCCATGCTGGGCGCCGGAGCCGTGATAACAAGCCCGGCGAAGGCCAGCGACGCGCGCATCGTAACGGGCAGCGAGGAGGCGGCAAGCGCCGAAGTAGACCAGGCATTCGCCTTGATCGGCCAAAAACAGCCTGCGCAGGCGTTGGACCTCCTGGCACCGCTGATCGACCGCTTCAACCAGCAGATCGCCGAGGCCGAAAAAACGAGAATGGTATTTTGCGGCCCCACTTTGATGGAAGCGTCCGTTTATGCGGTCCTGCCTGCAATTGAGAAGAAGGACGGCCTGGTTATGGGTCGCGACGTGTGCGACGCCTTCTTTGCCAAAGCCTACGCCCTAGTGGAACTTGACCGCAAGCCCGAGGCATTGGCCACTCTGCAGCGATTGACTTCGCTTGCACCAATGCATTCGCGCTATCTCGTAGAATTAGGTTACGCCTATCGGATCAACGGCCAGAACGGGAAGGCAGAAGATGCCTACCGCATGGCCTTGGAGCACGCAGACCTCGGAGAAGACGACAAGACAAAGAGCACCAACCACGCATCCGCGCTGCGCGGGATCGGCTACATGCTTGTTGAAAAGCGCGATCTTGCTGCTGCGGAAAATGCATACAAGAAGTCACTCAAGTACGATCCGGACAGCGCCATCGCGAAAGGAGAGTTGGAATTCATTGCCCAGCAGCGCAAACGCGCCAAGTAAGCCATTCCGTATCTGAAGCTTAAGATTTGCCGGGTATTTCAGCACTCATGTCCCAGCTTGCCTCTACATCGCCAGCCCGCATCCTTGTCGTCTTTGGCACGCGCCCCGAGGCGATCAAGCTGTTCCCGGTGATCCATGCCCTGAAGGCCGATCCGCGTTTCGAATGCGTGGTCTGCGTCTCGGCGCAACACCGCCAGATGCTCGACCAGGTGCTCGAGATCGCAGGGATCGTGCCCGATTACGATCTCGACGTGATGCAGCCCGACCAGAGCCTCGATGCGCTTACCGCACGGCTGCTCACCGGCCTTGGCCGGGTCATGGACGAGGTGAGGCCCGACCGCGTGATCGTGCAAGGCGACACCGCGACCGCGATGGCAGGCGGGCTCGCGGCCTACTATCGCAAGCTGCCGGTCGATCACGTCGAGGCGGGGCTGCGCTCCTACAACATTCACCATCCCTGGCCCGAGGAAGTGAACCGCAAGATCATCGGCTCGCTCGCCAGCCTGCACTTCGCGCCGACCGCGACTGCGCAAAACGCGTTGCTCAAGGAAAACGTCGATCCGTCGCGCGTCCACGTGACCGGCAACACGGTGATCGACGCGCTGCACTGGGTCACCGGCGAGATCGAGCGCCGCCCCGAACTCGCAGCCGGGCTGTCGCGGCTCGAGGAGAGCTTTGCCGGGCGGCGGATCATCGGCGTCACCAGCCACCGCCGCGAGAATTTCGGCGAGGGTATGGAGCAGATCGCACAGGCCATCCGCGAGATCGCGCAGCGGCCCGAGGTCGCGGTGATCTTCCCGGTCCACCTCAACCCCAACGTACGCAAGGTGATGAACGAGCGGCTCACCGGGCTCGACAACGTCGCACTGATCGAGCCGCTCGACTATCCGCACTTCGCGCGGCTGCTCTCGATAGCCGAGATCATGCTGACCGATTCGGGCGGGGTGCAGGAGGAGGCGCCTGCATTGGGCAAGCCGGTGCTCGTCATGCGCGAGACGACCGAGCGGCCAGAGGGCGTCGATGCGGGCACGGCAAGGCTGGTGGGCACTTCGGCCGTGACAATCGTTTCCGAATTGGCAACCTTGCTCGACGATAAGGCGGCATATGACGCCATGGCGCAGGCCCACAACCCATTCGGGGACGGGCTGGCATCGGGCAGGATCGTGGAGCTTCTGGCACGTGAAATCGGATAACAAACCCTCTGTCTGCGTGGTCGGCCTCGGCTACATCGGCCTGCCGACCGCCGCGGTGATCGCGCGCGCGGGCTGCCCGGTGCTGGGGCTCGACGTCTCGCAGAAGGTGGTCGACACCATCAACCGCGGCGAAATCCACATCGAGGAAGTCGATCTCGACGGCCTCGTGCAGGGCGTGGTCGCGCGCGGGCTGCTCTCGGCCTCGACCGAGGTCGCCCCCGCCGACGTCTTCGTGATCGCGGTACCCACGCCCTTCGAGAAGGGCCCGGGCGGCGAGCATACGCCCGACATCTCCTATGTCCTGGCCGCCGGGCGAACGATTGCCCCCGTGCTCAAGACGGGCGACGTGGTCATCCTCGAGTCGACCTCGCCGGTCGGCACCACCGAACAGCTGCGCGACATGATCGCGAAGATGCGCCCCGACCTGAAGATCCCGGGGCTCACCCGCGAGACGCCCGACATCTCGATCGCCTATTGCCCCGAGCGCGTGCTTCCCGGACGAATCCTCGAGGAGCTGATCAACAACGACCGCTCCATCGGCGGCGTGACCCCGCGTTGCGCGCGTAAAGCACTGGCCTTCTACAAGCGCTTCGTGCGCGGCGAATGCGTCACCACCGATGCCCGCGCCGCCGAGATGACCAAGCTCGTCGAGAACGCCTATCGCGACGTCAACATCGCCTTTGCCAACGAGCTCTCGATCGTCTCCGACAAGATGGGACTCGACGTCTGGGAGGTGATCCGCCTCGCCAACCGCCACCCGCGCGTCAACATTCTCTCGCCCGGTCCGGGCGTGGGCGGTCACTGCATCGCGGTCGACCCCTGGTTCATCGTGCACGGCGCCCCTGATGAAACCCCGCTGATCCGCACCGCGCGCGGGGTCAACGACGCCAAGATGCACCACGTCATCGCCCGCGCCGAAGCGCTGATCGAGGCGCATCCGCAGGCAAGGGTCGCGTGCCTCGGACTCGCCTTCAAGGCCAACATCGACGACTTCCGCGAAAGCCCGGCACGCTTCGTCGCCAGCCGCCTCGCACGCAAGTTCGGCGAGCAGATTCAGGTGGTAGAGCCCTATGCCGCCGAGCTGCCGATCGAGTTCACCGGCACTGGCGCCACCCAGATCGACATCGACGACGCGCTGGAGACCTGCGACATCCTGATCGTGCTGGTCGACCACGACGTCTTCCGCGTGGTGCCGCTGGCCGAGCGCGCGGACAAGCTCGTCTACGATACACGCGGCATCTGGGGCGACCAGCCGCGCGTGGTGCGCGACGAGGAGGCCCGCATCAGGCTCGCGAGCTGAGCTTGCGGCTAGCCGTGAGGGTCAAATGGACGAAAATCGCGTCCATTTCGGATAATTAATTCGCTACTGCGCTGTTATAAAAGACAAAGAGCGGGAAGGACGCGTGACTGCCACGCGCCTCCCGGCTCTTGGCTATGGCCCCTACCTAGGGGTACATTCCTAGTCGGTCGTTCGTAGTTCGGTCACCCCCGCAAGGGGCGCAGCGGATCTTGCGAACTCTGTCTCGACAAGGAAACCCGCCCCTCGTGCAAAGCCCGGTGAACATCGCCCGCGAGGCCGAAAGCCATCTTGCCAAGGCACTGGCCCTCCTCGACGAGCGCGAATTCCTCGTCGATGCCGCCTTCGTGCAATCCGCGCTCGACCGGGTGCGCGACACGGTGAAGGTGCTCGAAAGCACCGCCGAGGCCACTGCGCCACAGAACCCAAACGGCAACGGGGCCGATCCCGACGCCTGCGACGTCTGAACCGGCCCCGTCATTCGGCCTGCCCCCTCGCTGCGCTCCTCCTTGATGGTGCACAGCGGTAGGTTCGGCTATCGAATCAGCCCGCTTCGGCTTCCTCACGCTGGCCGCGCGCGATCTTGAAGACCACGCCCGACAGCAGCGCGATTGCCAGCAGGTTCGGGAACGCCATCGAGGCATTCGAGATATCGCCGAGGCGCCACACCAGCTCGAGCGGCTGCGCTGCACCCACGACGATCCCCGCGCAGTAGATCACGCGCCACAGCATGTGCAGGATCTTCTCACCGCGCGCGCTCGATCCCGGCACGAGATCGTAGAGGAAGGTGATCGTGCGCTCGCCGTAGTAGCTGAAGGTCAGCATCGTCGAGAACACGAACATGATCAGCGCAACCGAAGCCACCACCGAGCCGAGCGGGACACCTGCGATGAGCGTCGGGAAGGCCGCGGCAAAGGCGCCCGAGGTCATCGCGAAGCCGGTCAGGTCCGACTGCCAGGCGTGCTTGACCGCGATACCGCCAGCCGTGAAGTCGCCCTCGACAGTGAGGATGACGAGCGCGGTCATGGTGCAGATGACGATCGTATCGAGGAAAGTGCCCATCATCGCCATGCGGCCCTGGACCTCGGGGTCGCGGGTCTGCGCAACGGCGTGCGCCATCGGCGTGGTGCCCTGCCCGGCCTCGTTCGAGAACAGGCCGCGCGCGACGCCGGCCCGCAGCGCCATGATTACGCCGGCACCGGCAAAGCCGCCGAAGGCCGACTGCGGTGCGAAAGCCCCCTCGAAGATGCGTGCGAACGATTCAGGAATATCCTGGGCATCGAGCACGAGCGCGATCAGCGCCATCACGAAGTAAGCAAGGCCCATGAACGGCACGACCTTCTCGGCAACCGCGCCGATCGACTTGATGCCGCCCACGATCACGACGAAGACCAGCACCGCCGCGATCAGCCCAGCGATCCATTCCTGGATGCCGAACAGCTCGTTCATCGAGTCGGCCAGCGCGTTGGACTGGATGACGTTGCCCGTGGTGATGGTCGAGGCGAGTGCGCCGATGCAGAAGATCACAGCGAGCCAGGTCCACTTCGGGCCCAGTCCCTTGACGATGTAGGTCATCGGGCCGCCGCGCCAGTGCCCGTCGGGCCCGCGCTCGCGGAAGCGGATCGCGAGCGAGCCCTCGGCGAAGGCCAGCGCCATGCCGATCAGCGCCGTGACCCACATCCAGAAGATCGCGCCGGGTCCGCCAAGCGCGAGCGCGGTCGCGACGCCCGCCATGTTGCCGGTGCCGACCTGCCCGGACAGCGCGGTCGACAGCGCGGCAAATGGACTGATCTCGCCGGTCTCGCCCTTCTTGGACTTGGCGAAGAGCCCGGCAAAGGCGCTCCCCAGGTTGCGCAGCGGATAGAAGCGCAGGCCGATCATCATGAACAGGCCGATGCCCAGAAGGACGATGACCATCGGCGGGAACGGGAGGACTTCCTCGCCGTTCCAGGTGCCGCCCCAGATGAAATCGGATACGTTGGTGATGCGGTCGATCAGAGCCGGTCCGCTATCGGCAGTACCGGCCGCGGCCAGCATGGTCAGAAAACTCATTCGCGCAAAAACTCCTGTCTCGCGACCCCTCGCGGCATGGCGCGCCCATGCCACCCCCATCTGCGCCGTTCCCGCAAATGGGAAGGCACCGGACAGTGGCGCGAATGTGCAGGCCCGCAACCGCATGCGCAAGCCGCGAGAAACCCTGCTTCACCAATTCGTCATAATCGAAAGATCGTTCCGCGGATCACGGCCGGGCCGCAGCTTTGGGACATGTCGACCCGCCGCTCGCGACACGATCAAGCAAGGCCTAGGCAATGCTCCGCATCGAATCGCGTCTCAGATGCCCGCGTACCAGGCGTAAGCGCCGTTATCCTCCCAGTAGCCACCCTTGCCGCCATAGGTCCCGGCAAGCGAGGCAACCGCCTCGATACGGGTGACGAACTTGGCATGCTTGTAGCCCAGCTGCCGTTCGACCCTGAGGCGCAGCGGCGCGCCGTGGGCTTCCTCGAGCGGGCGCCCGTTCATCTGCCAGGCAAGGATGGTCTGCGGGTGGAAGGCATCCGCGAGGTCGATCGATTCGTAATAGGGCCGCCCGCGATAGAGATCGGCGCAATGGAACACGATGTAGCGCGCCTGCGGCGACAGCCTCGCCAGTTCGAGGACGCTCGCGAGCCGCGGCCCTTGCCACTGCCCGATCGCGCTCCAGCCCTCGACGCAGTCGTGGCGGGTGATCTGGCGGCGCTGCTCGAGCCGCCGCAGCGCCTCGAGCGGGATTTCGAGCGGACGTTCGACCAGTCCGTCGACGCGCAGGCTCCAGTTCGCGAAGCCTTGCACGAGATGCTGGCGATAGGCCGCGTCGGCCACGCTGCGCGAGCCGTTGGCCCGGAACTGCGGCGACATGTCCGCCTCGCGGTATTCGCGTGCCAGCGCCGCCCCGCCGAGCGCACGCTGCGTGATCCGGTGCAGGTCCTCGCCCTTTTCGAGCGCATTGCGGAACGCAGGGTCGTCGAACAGGGCATCGCAGCCCGAAAGCATCAGCGCACCGCCCACGCTGCCAGCGCCGCGGATCAGCGCGCGCCGCGTGAGGATCGTGCCCTTCATACCCCGTCCTCCCGCCCCGGCCGCGGACGATAGCGCCCGGTGATCATCGCGCGCACCTCGTTGATCGGCCCTGCGAGCAGGACCATGACCATGTGCACGACAAAGAACGCCACCAGCGCGAAGGCGCACAGAAAATGTACCGAACGCGCGCTTTGCCGTCCGCCGAAGACTTCGGTGATGATCGGCGCCCATGCGTCGGTTCCGGGCGACATCGCGAGCCCGGTCACGATCATCAGCGGCAGCGCGACGAAGAGCACGCCCGCATAGGCAAGCTTCTGCAGGAACGAGTAGTGCCGCGAAGCCTCGCCCGCGGGAAAGCGCAGCCGCGCATGGTCGACGATGTCGCGCCAGACGTTGGCGGGCCGCCACTCGCGCCGGGTCATGTGGATGTCGCGCTGGAGGTGGCGATTGACCAGCGACCAGCCGAGATAGAGCGTAAGCCCGCCCGCGAGCAACCAGGCGAAGGCGAGATGCCAGATACGCGCACCCGCAAGGCTGTAGCGCGAGGGCAGCGTCGCCCAGTAGGGAAAGGCGCGGCGCTGCAGGTGCCCCTGGGCATCGTGCCAAAGACCCAGCACCCCGGTCGTCTCGATCCGCCACGATCCGATCTGCAGGTAACCGAACTCGCGCGCGCCGATGCGCGCGGAACTGATCTTGAGCCAAGCGGGATCGAAATTCGCGCCGTATTCGCCCCAATAGAGCCGGGGATGGGCATTGAAGATCATCAATCCGCTCATCAGCATGACGAGCAAGACCAGCGCATTGCTCCAGTGCCACAGCCGGGTGGAAAGCCGGTGGCGGCGCACCAGCGGCGCGTCCTTGGTAAGACTTCCAGGCTTGGCGAGACTTTCAGGCCGACCGTTCACGTTTCGGCTCCTCCTCGGGCGGCGGAGCATCCTGCCCATCGCCGCGCCGCATTATTCACCCAGAACATGAACCGCGACTTGCCGCCGGTGAGCGCGACTGCGGTGCTCGGCGAGATAGATGCCCTGCCAAGTACCCAGCGCCATCGCTCCGCTTATAACCGGAATCTGGAGATTAACCCCGGTCAGCATCGCCTTGATGTGAGCGGGCATGTCGTCGGGCCCTTCGTCGTCATGGGCATAATGACGACCTTCAGGTGCGGCGCGCGCCAGCCAGTCGACAAGGTCGCCGCGCACTTCGAAAGCCGCGTTCTCCTGTATCAGCAACGAGGCAGAGGTATGGCGGCACAGCATGGTGACCAGCCCTTGCTCGATACCGGTCGATGCGAGCCAATGGCCGATCTCGCGCGTGATCTCGACAAGACCGGGACCATCGGTCGCAAACGTTAGTATGGCGCTGTCCTGTCGCATTTCGGGCTCGATCCTGCCGCTGCAGGACCGGTCGCGCAAGCCATTGCGGCCATCTACCTGATCACGCGCGCGGCGCCTGCCCTACCTGCTTAAAATACCAAGTCAAACCACAGTCGAATGAGCATCATTGGGCCGCCCTTCCCTATCATGCATGGTAAATACCGTATTCTCTCGGAAACAATTCTGGGCCCCGTGTGTCTACTCGGGGATAGCCGCATCTGGCGAGTGAGCGGAGTTCACGCGAAGTGTCGGGGGCACGAGACGCAACCATGACAGCACGATCGGTGCGCCAGACACGCGCCGGGCGCTCGTGCGCGCCATTCGCTGGTGGGCCAAACAGAGCCTCGTTTGTCCCTCCGGCGCGTTGGGAACGTTCACTCTTGTCCGCGCCGCGGATTTGCCAAGGCGCGCTATGCTGCTATCGGCACGCCGTGCGAAAGATCGACACCATGCTCGCCCGCCCCGCGCCCGAGAGTGCAGGGACCCGGGCCACGAGGCTCGCCCCCGTCGTTTTCGTGGCTGCGGCACTGGCCCTTTCGGGCTGTGCGAGCGGTCCGGCGGACTCCAATGCCGCCAGCGCCCTCGCGCTCGCCCCCGGATCGACTTCGCATCCGGGCGAGGATGCCCTGTGGTGGCAGGGGATCGGCGATGCCATGCTCGTCCACCTCGTCGAGACCGGGCTCGCCACCAACCGCGATCTTGCCTGCAGCGCCACGGCGCTGCGCAATGCCGACGCACGTGCGCAGTCCCGCTCGCGTCGTATCGACACGCAGATAACGCGACTGTTCGACACGCGCGGAACCGATGCCGCGCAGGCCGAGCTTCGCGCGCGTGCCTATCGCTACGCCGGTCGCCGCGCCGCGCTCGCCCGCGACATCGCCGAGGCCTACATTGCGGCGCGCCGCGCGCAGGAAGTTCTCGCGCTGCGCTCGCACCTCACCGCGCAGTTCGAGGACAATACCGAGATCGCCCAGTTCCGCGCCGAGGCCGGGCTGGTTCCGGGGCTCGACAGCGGCCTTGCCGGATCGCTGGTCGCGCTCAATGCCGACGAACTGCGCGCCGCACGCACCCGCTATCTCGAACGTGTGAGCGATCTCGCCGGACTGGTCGGCATCGATGCCGAAGTCCTCGCTGCGCAGCTGGGCGAGACCGGCGCCGTGCCCGACATCACCGCGATGCCTTCGCCCGATGCGCCCGACCTCGCGGCGCGCCCGGACCTGCGCGCACTGGAACAGGCCCTGCTTGCCCAGCTGATCCGCGCCAAGGTCTCGCAGGCCGAGATCGACCGCGCGCTGGCAGGCGAGAGTGCCTCCGATGAGGAAATCCCGGCAGCCGCCGACAGTGCCGCCGCGCGCTGGAGCGATGCCCAAGGCAAGGCCCGCGCCGACCTCACGAGAAGCGCCGCAGCCGTCACCACGGCCGCGCAGCGCCAGGCCGATCTCGAGAAAGCTCTGGCCGGCGCCGACAAGCGGGTGGAGGCAGCCCGCCTCGGCTATCGCAACGGCACCGGCGACATCGCCACGCTCTACGTCGCGGAAGCTTCGGGCCTGGGACTGACCGAGGCCCGGGTCTCGGCGCGCGCGGACCTCGCGCGCGCGGCGATCCGCTTGTGGACCGCGCAGGGGCGCGGCTGGACCATGGCCGACCTCGAGCCGCCGATCTCCGCGCAGGAAGCGGCGAGCACCAACGGGGAGGTGCTCGTCTGTGACTGACCCGCGCGACCTATCCGAAAACACCGGACCCGACAGCGCCGAGACGGGCGCGCACAGCCCGCTCGACACCTTCCTGGGGGCATCGCCGCGCCGGGGACGCCGCCATCTCGTCTCGCTCTTCGTCCTGCTCGCCGCGGCAGTCGCTATCCTGTTCCTCTTCGTGCGCTTCTTTGCCGGTGAGGACAGTCCTTATTTCGTCGCGCCGGTGGCGGTCGGCAACGTGACCCCGCGCCTGTCCGAACGTGGCGAGGTCTATGGCGAGCGCCAACTCGAGATCAGGGCGCGGCTCGCCGGACGGCTCGAGAAACTCGAGGTCGCGAGCGGGGCACGGGTCAAGTACGGTCAGACCCTCGCGGTGATCGATGCAGCGCAGGCCGGACAGACCCTCGAAGCGCGCGAGGCCGAGCTGCGCGCTGCCGAGGCGCAGCTCGCCGCAGCGCAGGCCCGTGCCGGTGAGGCCGGCTCGCGGCTGGCCCGCTTCGAGCGCGTCTGGCGCGAATCCGACCACCGGGTCCCCTCGCTCAACGAACTCGAGGAGGCCCGCACCCGCGCCCGCATCGCCCGCGAAGGCGTCTCTGCCGCCGAGAACGCCGTGGCCGCGGCGAGGATCGGTGCGCGGTCTGCAAGCCACCGCCTCGAGGGCACCACGGTACGCGCACCGTTCGACGGAACGATCGTCGTGCACGACCTGCACGAAGGTGCAGCAGTGCGCGAGGACGCGCTCCTGTTCACGCTGGTGCCCGACGATGCCCGCCTCAAGCTGTCGGTTCCGATCGCAAGCCGCACTGCGATGAAACTCTCGCCCGGCGCGATAGCCTCGGTCCGCTTCGACGATCTTCCCGACCTCGAGCAGACCGCAACCCTCGCATCCATCGAGGGAAGCGGCGACGAACGACACGCCGAGTTCATGCTCGAACAGCCCGACCAGGCCATTCGCCCCGGCATGGCCGCGCGCCTCGAGATCGAGCTGGCCGAGCGCCGCGATGTCTTGCTGGTGCCCGATGCCGCGCTCGAATTCCGCCCCGAGGGCCCGGCGAACGACTCTGCCGGACGCACGCAGGGCGAGGTCCATCTCCTTGCCGATGACGGCAATCCGCGCCGGGTCTACGTCACGACCGGCGGCAGCGACGGCAACCGCACCGAAATCTTCTCCGAGGCCGTGCGCCCCGGCGACGACGTCATCATCGGCTGGCGCGATCCGCCCGGTACCGCGCCCGACGCGACGGGCTCAGCGCCTCCTGCCGGACGCTAGGCGGGAGACGTGGCGGGAAACCTTTCCACACCCGCCGCGTCTGTAACCCCTGTACCCCCGCGCCAAGGCGCGCAGTGACAGCGAAGGGAAAGTGCCCTGACCGACAAACCCATGTTCCACCGTTCCGCCGACACCGGACGCGATGCGCCGGGCGGCCCCATGCTCGACCGCCGTGCCGCGAGCGGGCTCCTGCTCTCGCTCTGCAGTCTCGCCTTCGCTCCCGCGCAGGCATTCGCGCAATCCGGGCGTTTCGGCCCGGCCCATCCCTTCGACTGGAAGCGGCTGGTCAAGATGGCCTCCGACCTTGCGAAGAAGCCCTACGCGGCCGTTCCGGATTCGGATAACGCCGCAATCGATTTCGAGGCCTTTGGCGCGCTGACCTATGGCAATGCGCAAAGCCTAGCGGGCAACGTCCGGCTGTTTCCCACAGCGCGCAACGTCGCCCCCAAGCCGGTCAAGATCCACCTCGTCCAAGGCGGACAGGCGCGCGAAGTCGTCGACACCGGCGGGCTCTTCGTAGGCAGTGCGGATGCCAATACCCACGCCGACGCGGCAGGCTTTCGCGTCATGTCGGCCGATGGCCAGACCGACTGGCTCGCCTTTCTCGGTGCCTCGTACTACCGCACTGCGGGAACGAGCGGGCAATACGGCCTCTCCGCAAGGGGCCTCTCGATCGACACCGGGCTCGACACGCCCGAGGAATTCCCCGTCTTCACCCAGTTCTGGCTCGAGAACACCGGCCCCGACACCGCGCGCATCCACGCCCTGCTCGACAGCCCAAGCGCGACCGGTGCCTATTCCTTCGACTGCGCGCGCTCGGATGCCTCGATCGTGCAGGACGTGAAGGCGAAGATCTTCCTGCGCAAGGACGTGCGCCAGCTCGGCATCGCGGCGGCCTCGTCGATGTTCTGGTACGACCAGAACGGCGGCAAGGCCGACTGGCGACCCGAAATCCACGATTCAGACGGGCTCGCCCTGCGCACCGGCAGCGGCGAGCGGATCTGGCGCCCGCTGATCAACCCCTCGCGCATTCGTCTCGACCTGTTCCAGGATACCGATCCCAAGGCCTTCGGCCTGATCCAGCGCGACCGCGACTTCGACCACTATCAGGACGACGGCCTGTTCTACGATCGGCGCCCCTCGCTGTGGATCGAGCCGCAGGGCAACTGGGGCAAGGGCAGCGTATTACTGCTGGAAATGCCGACCGTGGGCGAGACCGACGACAACGTTGCGATGTTCTGGCAACCGGCCAAGCCAGCAAAGGCAGGCGATGCGATGGATTTTGCCTATCGCCTGACCTGGGCCAACACCGATCCCAGCATCGATGCCGTCGCGCACTGCGTAGACAGTTTCGAGGGCCCCGCGACCGTCGCCGGTCTTGCGGCGCGCCGCCCGCCCGAGGGCATCAAGCGCTACGTCTTCGATTTCAAGGGTCCCGCACTTGCAGGGCTGGACCGCAACAGCGGCGTCGAGGCCGCGGTCAGCGTCCCGTCCTCGGCGATCGTATCGACCAGTGCCTATCCTGTCGTCGGACGCGAGGGCGTGTGGCGCGCCGTGCTCGATCTGCGCGAGGCCGAGATCGGCGCCGAGGAATTCCGGTTCTACCTCAAGCGTGGCAACGACGCGCTGAGCGAGACGGTCATCAAGGTGGTCAAGCCATGACACAAGCCGTGCCAGGCGCACTGCGCCCGCTACCCGAGGAAGCTCCGCTGGCGATGCCGGTGCAGCGCCTGCACGGCAGCCCTCCGGGCAAGATCGAGGTCCTGACCCAGCCGCACGGCATGGTGATCAAGCGCGCCTTGCTGATCGCGCTGACAGCGGTTCTGGGCCTCGCCGCATCGAGCGAACTGCGCTTCAGCTTCTCGCGCGACGGGCTCGATGCCTTCGAGATCGCGCTGCTGGTGTTCTTCATCCCGCTGTTCACCTGGATCGCGTTCGGATTCGTGAGCTCTACCGTCGGCTTCCTCAAGCTGATCTCGGGCGAGCACCCCGGCTTTACCGCGATCCCCAGCCCCGCTCAGTCGCTGACCAAGCGGACCGCGGTGCTGATGCCGGTCTACAACGAGAGCGTCGCAGACGTCTTCGGACGGGTGAAGGCGATGACCCGCTCGATCGCGGCGGCGGGCGGCGCGCCCTGGATCGACTTCTTCATCCTGTCCGATTCCAACGAATTGCAGGGCAAGCGCGAATTCGCCGCCTGGCAAGAGGTTGCCGCCGAAAGCCCGGTGCATGTCTACTATCGCCGGCGCGAGAAGAACATCGCGCGCAAACCGGGCAACATCGCCGAATGGGTGGGCCGCTTCGGCGATGCCTACGAATGCATGCTGATCCTCGACGCGGATTCGATGATGAGCGGCGATTCCATCGTCGGCATGGCCTCGATCATGGAGGAACGCCCCTCGATCGGCCTGCTCCAGACGGTGCCGATGATCATCAATGCGCGCACCATCTTCCAGCGCTGGATGCAGTTTGCGAGCGAGGCCTACGGCCCCATCGCATCGGCAGGCCTGCTGTGGTGGTCGGGCTCGGAATCGAACTTCTGGGGACACAACGCGATCGTGCGCACGCGTGCCTTCGCGCAGTCCTGCGGGCTGCCAGACCTCCCCGGCAAGCCGCCCTTCGGCGGCCACATCTTGAGCCACGACATGTTCGAATCCGCCCTGCTGCGCCGCCGTGGCTGGGCCGTGCACGTCGTCATGATCGGCGGTTCCTACGAGGAATTCCCGCCGACCATCGTCGACATGGCGATCCGCGACCGGCGCTGGATGCAGGGCAACCTGCAGCACTTGCGCCTGCTCGACACCGCCGGGCTCGACTGGACGAGCCGGCTTCACCTGCTGATCGGCGCCTCGGCCTATCTCACCTCGCCCGGATGGCTGCTGCTGCTGCTTGTGACGATCGCCCAGAGCGCGAGCATGCTTGGTTTCGGTGGCGGTGCCGGGTTCGTCCGCGCTGCACCGCCCAGCGTGCTGTGGCTGACCGTGGTCCTGCTCTTCGGCCCCAAGGCCATGGGGCTGGTGTGGATGCTGGCCGATCGCCAGCGGCGCGCCTCTTTCGGCGGGGCCGGTACGATCCTGCGCTCGGTCGCCGCGGAAGTGCCGCTCGCGATCCTCTTCGCCCCGATCACCATGGTCACCCAGACCAAGGCTCTGGCCGGCCTGCTGCTCGGAATTTCCTCGACCTGGTCGACCCAGGCACGCGACGCCCGGCGAATCAAGGTGCGCGAGGTCCTGCCCGATCTGCGCGAACACATCGTGCTCGGGTTGCTGTTCGCGGCCACCGCACTATTCGATCCGGTGACCGCGATCTGGCTCTCGCCACTCACGATCGGCCTGCTGATCTCGCCCTGGTTCATCAGTCTCACTTCGGCTGCGCCCGAAGCACCGCTGCGCGATCCGCATCGCCTGTTTCGGGTACCGCCGCCGACGATCGAGGACCATCCGGAGCTTACCCCTGCGGAAAACCCTGAGAAATCAACTAACCAAGGCAACGGCCTGACCGGCTGATATCAGCACGGCTCAGGGCGAGCGGCCACTTGCGGACCGCTTCTTCAAGAACACTTGCCAAGTCCTGCAACAGTTGCAGGTTTCAGCAACTTATAAGTCAGGAAAAGAAAACGGCCGGAGCAATCCCCCCTGCTCCGGCCGTACTACCTGTCGGACATTCGACAATGTGCGACCCGACGGTGATCTCAGTATTAATCCTTAGATCGCTCTATAGTCGTCAGAATGCCTCCGCGTCCATTGCCATTAGCGACTTTTTACCGGATTTAATCGCAAGAAATGCCGCAGTCGCCCCAGGAAGGACGCGATCGAAGAAGAACTGCGCGGTCGCGAGCTTGGCCTTGTAGAAGTCTGCGTCCTCGACTCCCTCGCTTATACGGGCCCGCGCGATCAAGGATGCCTTGGCGAAAGTATAGGCCATAGCCACCAGTCCGATCAGGCGCAGATAGTCGGTTGCCGCAGCTGCGGCTTCTTCCGGATCGGCCATGCCCTTCTGCGCGATTGTGCCGGTCGAGAGCTGGAGCGCGCCGAAGGCCTTCTCGAGCGCTTCGAACATCTTGCCGAACTCCTCGTCTTCCTTGTTGGCCTCGATGAACTGCGCGACGGGATGGAAGAAGCTGCGCAAGTAGCGGCCCATGTGCGCGGGCATCTTGCGGCCGACGAGGTCGAGCGCCTGAATGCCGTTGGTGCCCTCGTAGATCATGGCGATGCGTGCATCGCGGGCGAGCTGCTCGACGCCGCTCTCGGCGATGTAGCCATGCCCGCCATACACCTGCACGGCGATCTGCGCGCTCTCGTGGCCGAGATCGGTGAACAGCGCCTTGACAACCGGCGTCATCAGCGCGGTGAAGTCCTCGGCGCGCTGCTTCACTTCGGGATCGGTCGAATGCTTTTCGGCGTCGAGCGCACGCGCCACCCAGGCACCGAGCGCACGGCAGCCTTCGTTGTAGGCACGCATGGTGAGCAGCATGCGGCGCACGTCGGGGTGGACGATGATCGGATCGGCGGGGCCGTCCGGGTTCTTGACGCCCGAGAGCGAGCGGCCCTGCAGGCGGTCCTTGGCGTACCACACCGCCGACTGGTAGGCGATTTCACCAACGCCAAGCCCCTGAATGCCGACCGAGACGCGCTCGGTGTTCATCATCGTGAACATGGCTTCCATGCCCTTGTGCGGCTTGCCGACCAGCCAGCCGGTGCTCTCGTCGAAGTTGAGCTGGCAGGTGGCCGAGGCCTTGAGCCCCATCTTGTGCTCGATGGCAGCGACCGAGACGCCGTTCGAGGGTCCGGGAGTGCCATCGTCCTTGGGCAGGTACTTGGGCACCAGGAACAAGGAGATACCCTTAACCCCCGGAGGCGCGTCGGGCATGCGCGCGAGGACGAGGTGGACGATATTCTCGGTGAGATCGTGCTCGCCTGCCGAGATGAAGATCTTCGCGCCGGTCAGCTTGTACGAGCCGTCATCCTGCGGCACGGCCTTGGTGCGCAACATCCCAAGGTCCGTGCCGCAGTGGGGCTCGGTCAGGCACATGGTGCCCGACCATTCCCCGGAAACCATCTTCGGCAGGTAGAACTGCTTCAGTTCGTCCGACGCATAGCCCTCGATCGCGGTGGTCGCGCCGTGGGTCAGGCCCGGGTAGAGGCTGAACGAGAGGTTGGCCGAGCAGATCATCTCCTCGGTCAGCTTGTTCACCGCCTCGGGCAGGCCCTGCCCGCCCCATTCGGGATCGGAGGCGAGCGCGCACCAGCCACCCTCGCGGAACATCTCGTAGGCCTGCTTGAAGCCCTCCGGGGTGCGCACCACCCCGTTCTCGAGCTTGCAGCCCTCGATGTCGCCGCTGCGGTTGAGCGGCAGGAGCACTTCCTGCGCGACCTTGGCCGCCTCTTCGAGCACTGCCTCGGTGAGGTCGGGCGTGAATTCGGCCATGGCTTCGAGATCGCCGAAACCGTCATCGGCATGAAGCTCGTTGAGCACGAACTTCATGTCGCGCAAGGGGGCTTCGTAAACCTGCATTGTCACTCTCCTCGCGGGAGCGCCGCAGCGACGCTCCCGTATTATTCTTGTCAGTTCCTGAGCGGCTTGCCGGTCTCGAGCATGTGCTCGACCCGCGCGATCGAACGCGGCGAGCGAACCAGCTTCATGAAGGCATCGCGCTCCAGCTTGAGCAGCTCCTGCTCGCTCACGGTGTCGACGAGATCGGCATCGCCGCCCGTCAGCACTTCGGCGAGCGCATCCGAGACGACGAGGTCGTAGTCGGTGGCGAGACCGCGCTTGTGGAAGCCTTGTGCCGCGAGCGAGAGACCGACCCGCCCGGTATCGCCCGGCAGCTTGAACTCGGGCGCCTCGGGCGGGGTATAGCCCTCGACCATCGCCAGAGCCTTTTGCCGCGCATCGTAAAGCACGCGGTCGCGGTTCATCGTCACGCCGTCATCGGGGCGCAGGAACAGCATTTCCTTGGCCTGCGCGGCAGACTTGGAAACGGTCGCGGTCGAGACGGTCTCGAAGACCTTGCCGACAGGCGGCATCGGCCCCTTGGGCATGCCGCGCGCGTTGCGGGCACGCTCGAGCATCTCGCCATTGCCGCCCCAGCCGGGAACGAGCCCGACGCCGCACTCGACGAGCCCGGTGTAAAGCTCGGCATGTGCCTGGATCGCGTCGCAATGGAGCAGGATCTCGCACCCGCCGCCCAGCGCCATGCCCGCAGGCGCACCGACCACTGGAAACGGCGCATACTTGAGGCCCTTGTAGGCCATCTGACCGCCCGCGACGAGCTTCTCGATCTCCGAATAGGCGGCGATGTTGACCGCGAACATGGCAAGGCCGAGGTTGGCACCGGCCGAGAAGTTCGCGCCGTCGTTGTATACGACCATCGCCTTGTACTGGGCCTGCACGATCGGCAGCGCCTTGACGATCAGCTTCATCACCTCGCCATCGAGCGCGTTCATCTTGCCGGTAAACTCGAGGCACACCACGCCCTCGCCGATGTCCCAGAGCGCCGCCGAGGCGTTCTTGATGATCGGCTTGGACGCGAGCTTGATATCGGCAAGGCTGAGCACGCCCTCGGCTCGCACCACATCGTGGTATTCGCCATCGAGGCCGAGGAACTGGCGCTTGCCATCCTCGATCCGGTAGAAGCTGCGCTCGCCCGCGATCTTGAGAATCTCGGGCACGGGCTTGCCCTCGGCCTCGAGCCGCTTTGCAAGATAGGCAGCGCCCAGCTTGTCGATCATCTCGAAGGGGCCGTGCTTCCAGTTGTAGCCCAGCTTCATCGTGTCATCGATCGCGACCACGTCGTCGGCCGCCTCGGGCACGAGGCTCGCGGCATAGGCCAGCGTTCCGCCCAGGATCGCCCAGGCATAGGCGCCGATATCGCCTTTGGTCTCGACCAGCTTGCGCAGGTCGCCCTTGGCCGCAGCCCCGCGCGGACCGGCAGGACGCGCGGCCGCGTGGTACTCGCCGCTGACAAGGTCGATGACCTCCTTCTGGCGGCCCTTTTCCTTGTTGAGGCGGTAGAACCCACCCTTGCCCTTGCGACCGGTATAGCCATCCGCGATCATCTTCTCGATCAGCGGGATCTCGCGGGCGATCGCCTGATAGGGATCGTCCTTGGGCAGCGTCGAGGTCAGGCTCGCCTGAAGGTGCGGCATGAGATCGATGCCGACGAGGTCGACGAGGCCGAAAATGCCGGTCTTGGGAACGCCCATCGGCTTGCCCGCGACGGCATCGGCAAGCTCGACCGAGAGGCCCATGTCGAAGGCCGCATTGAGACCGAGCTGGATCCACAAGGTGCCGATACGGTTAGCGATAAAGCCGGGCGTATCCTTGGCCGCGACCACGGTTTTGCCCAGCGCGACGTCGGCGAACTGCTCGACCTTGTCGGCAACACCCGCATCGGTCGCGGGGCCAGTGACGATCTCCATCAGCCGCATGTAGCGCGGCGGGTTGAAGAAGTGAGTGATCAGGAAGTCGGCCTTGAACGCATCCGAGCGGCCCTCGACGAGGTTCGCGAGCGGGATCGTCGAGGTGTTCGACGAGACCGCGCAGCCCGGCTGCTTGAGTGCCTCGAGCTTCTCGTAAAGGCCCTGCTTGATGTCGAGCCGCTCGATCACCGCCTCGATGATCCAGTCGCATTCGGCGACCTTTTCGAGATGGTCCTCGATGTTGCCGGTCTCGACCAGCTTTGCCGCCGACTTGCTCATAAAGGGAGCAGGCTCGGTCTTGAGCATCCTGGCGACCGCGCCTTCGGCGATCGCGTTGCGGTTGTTGCCCTGCTTGGGAACGATGTCGAGCAACAGCACGGGCACACCGGCATTGGCGACCTGCGCCGCAATGCCCGCGCCCATCGTGCCGGCGCCGATCACGCAGACTTTCTGGATAGGCTTGCTCATTCGACTGACTCCAGAACGGTGGCGATACCCTGACCGCCGCCGATGCACTGGCTGGCGAGCGCGTACTTGCCGCCCTCACGCTTCAGCAGCGAGGCAGCCTTGCCGACGATGCGCGCACCGGTTGCGCCAAGCGGGTGGCCAATGGCGATGGCGCCGCCGTCGATGTTGGTTTTCGTGCTGTCGAAGCCAAGGTCCTTGATGCAGGCGAGTGCCTGCGAGGCGAAGGCCTCGTTCAGTTCGACGACGCTGAGATCGCTCGCCGAGATGCCGGCGCGCTCCATCGCCTTCTGGCTGGAGAGGATCGGGCCAAGGCCCATGGTCTCGGGCGCGCAGCCCGAAATCGCGACCGACTTGATGCGCGCGAGGATCGGCAGCCCCTTGGCCTTGGCATAGGCCTCGGTGGTGACGAGCACGGCGCTGGCACCGTCGGTCAGCGGCGAGGAGGTGCCGGCCGTGACCGAGCCATTGGCATCGAAGGCGGGCTTCAGGCCTGCAAGGCCTTCTGCCGTGGTCTCTGCGCGGATGGTGCCGTCTTGGTCGATCACGCCGCCCTTGGTCTGGATCGGCACGATCTCGTCGGCGAACTTGCCCGCATCGCGCGCGGCTGCGGCGCGCTTCTGGCTTTCGAGGGCCAGCGCTTCCTGATCGGCACGCGCGATCTGGTACTTGGTCGCGACGTTCTCGGCCGTCTCGCCCATGCCCATGTAGGCCGCAGACTTGTCGGCCAGTGCGCGGTTGGGCATCGGGTTGAAGCCCATCATCGGCACGCGGCTCATCGATTCGACGCCTGCGCAGATGAAGGCCTCACCCGCACCCAGTGCGATCTGGCCCATGGCAATGTGGATTGCGCTCATCGAGGAGCCGCAGAAGCGGTTGACGGTCATGCCGCCGACCGACAGCGGCAGGTCGGCCAGCAGCCCGATCAGGCGCGCGACATTGAGACCCTGCTCGCCTTCGGGAAAGGCGCAGCCGACGATGAGGTCCTCGATGTCGGCGGCATCGACACCGGTGCGGTCGATCAGGCCACGGATGACCTGCGCGGCGAGATCGTCCGGGCGGACACGAGACAGCGCCCCTTTGCCGGCAAGGTGAAAGGGAGAGCGGGCGTAACCCGCAATGACGACGCTATCCATGCATTCTCTCCGTGGGCGTTACCGACCTCTCGAATCCGGGTCGATCAAACTTCTTCCCTTAAGGTGCGATTCTTTCCCTATACGTCAAGCAATTTTTGCGCTATCGAATCCTCAACACGGCCGGCCCGTATCAGGTTCCGCGAAAGGAACGGGGTCAGGATCGTGATAGTGAGAGGATACTGGATTGCGCATGAAACCCGTGAAATTCGCGAGTCTGACGCTCGCTGCCACCCTTCTGTCCGCCCTTCCCGCAACCGCGCCCGCCTCTGCTGCCGAAGGTGATTCGGTGCTCGGCACCTGGCGTGCCGCCAGCAAGAACGGCGTGATCGAGATTTCCCGTTGCGGCACCTCGATCTGCGGCAAGCTGATGAATTCGGACCTGATCCGCACCAATCCCGAGCTGCTCGACGTCCACAACAAGGACGAGGCCAAGCGCACCCGCAAGCTCAAGGGACTGCAGATCCTCGGCGGGTTCGAGCGCGACGACGGAAAATGGACCGGCGGCTCGATCTACAACCCCGAGGATGGCGGTACCTACAAGGCGACGATCACCCCGGCGGGTCCCGACACGCTCAAGCTCAAGGGATGCATCGTCTGGCCCTTGTGCAAGACACAGACCTGGACGAGAATGAAATAAGGCTACAAGCCACTATAATAGCAAAACTCCAAATCGAATGAATGTTTCTTGGGAGAGAACTGAATGAATACCTCGATGGGTCGCCTCCTCGTGTCGGGCGCGAGTCTCGCGACGGCCATGTCGCTGGCCGGTACCGCACATGCCCAGGCCTTCTATCTTCAGGAGCAGTCCGTACGCGGCCAGGGCCGCGCCTTCTCGGGCGAAGCTGCCGACACCGGCATTGAATCGATCTGGTGGAACCCTGCGTCCATCGCGGGGACGCAAGGCGGCGAAGCCTCGCTGCACGCCAGCGCCATCCTGCCGCGCGGCAAGGTCTCGGACGACGGCACCATAATCGTGCGTCCGGGCACCACCGGTGAGCCGATCGGCGGCAACGCGGTCTCGAAGGACCCAATCAACAACGGCGTGCTGCCCTCTGGTGCCATCGCCTACGGCTTCGGCAAGGTTGCTGTCGGTCTCGCGATCAGTGCGCCTTACAACTTCACCACGGATTACGACGACGACAGCTGGGCGCGTTACACTGCCGACAAGACCGAGCTGCGCACCTTCGACATCCAGCCCACCGTCGCGGTAGAGCTGGCGCCCGGCATCAACGTCGGCGGCGGACTCAACATCGAGTACGCCAAGGCGAGCCTTGGCAATGCGCTGCCCAACCTTTCCTCCGCGCTTCCCGACGGCCACCAGGAACTGAAGGGCAACGGCTGGGACATCGGCTGGTCGGTCGGCGCGCAGCTGCATCGCGGCCCGGTTTCGGTCGGTCTCGCCTACAAGTCCGCGATTAAGCACAAGCTCGACGGATCGGTCACGGTCGAGGGTCTGGTCGGGCCGCTTGCCGCGCAGAACCGCTCGATCGATGCGACCGCGACCTTTTCGACCCCTTGGCAGGCAATCGGCTCGATCCGTTTCCGCGCCACCGACCAGCTGACGCTCAACTTCCAGACCGTGCGTTATGGCTGGAGCGAATTCGACGCGATCCGCCTCGGCGCACCGCTCAACACCGCGATCCCCGAGAACTACCGGGACACCTGGAGCTTCGCAGGCGGTGTCGACTACATGATCGATCCGCAGTGGACCGTTCGTGCAGGCGTGCAATACGGCCAGACCCCGACCCGCGACGGCGAGCGTGACGCACGCGTGCCCGACTCCGACCGCCTCAACTTCTCGGCGGGTACGAGCTATGCGCTCAGCGATCGTTTCACCATCGATGCGGCGGCCTCGTACATCTCGTTCGAGGACACCACGATCGACCGCACGACCGCTGCTTACGCAGGCACTGCGGTGCAGACCCCGATCCTCGTGGACGGTTCCCTCACGGACGCATCCGCTCTCGTGTTTTCGCTTGGTGCAAGGATGAAGTTCTGATGGGACACGCGGCGACGATCGGCGGCAATGACCGCCCGGCAACCAACAGCTCCTCCCAACAGCCGGACGAGATGCCGCCGATCGCGCCGCGGCTTCTGACCGAGCTGCTCGACCATGCGGTCGAGCGGCACGGCGACTGGACCGCCATCGACTTCATGGGGCGGACCTGGACTTACGATGAAATCGGCACGAAGGTTCAGCGCGCGGCTCGGGGCCTGCAGGACCTTGGCGTCGTAAAGGGCACGCGCGTTGGCCTGTGCCTTCCCAACACCCCTTATTACGTGATCCTCTATTTCGCGATCCTGCGCATCGGCGGCGTGGTGGTGAACTTCAACCCGCTCTACACCGAGCGCGAGATGGCACATCTCGTCGAGGATTCGGGCGCAGAGATCCTCGTCTCGACCGACCTCGAGATCTCGCTGCCCAAGGTCGCTGCCCTGCTCGGCAAGCACCAGCTCAAGCGGGTTATCGTGTGCCCCTTCGCCGATGCCCTGCCCTCGCTCAAGCGCGGCGCGTTCCTGCTGTTCAAGCGCCGCGACATCGCCGACGTGCCCGAGCACGACCTGCGCTACGTCTGGTACGAGGACCTCGTCGCGCGCGGCGATGCGCCCGATCCGGTCGAGCGCGATCCCGCCGATCTTGCAGTATTGCAGTACACCGGCGGCACCACCGGCGTGCCCAAGGGCGCGATGCTCAGCCACGCCAACCTCACTGCCAATTCGGCGCAAATGATCGCGCACGTCGGTCACATGCCCGACGAGCAGGAGCGCACGCTGGGCGTCCTGCCGCTGTTCCACGTCTTCGCGCTGACGACGGTGCTCAACTACTCGATCGACACCGCCGCCGAGATGATCCTCCTGCCGCGCTTCGAGATGAAGTCTTTCCTCAAGACCGCGCTGCGCACCAAGCCCACCCAGTTCTTCGGTGTGCCCACTTTGTACACCGCGCTCAACGGCGAGGAGACGCACGGTGCCTTCTCCAGCGTGCGCGTGTGCGTCTCGGGCGGTGCGCCGCTGCCCCTCGAAGTCCGCCACAAGTTCGAGGAACGCACCGGGGTGCGCGTGGTCGAGGGCTATGGCCTTTCCGAGGCCAGCCCGATCATCACCTGCAACCCGCTCGAAGGGGTGGTGAAGGACAATTCGTGCGGCCCCGCCTTCCCCGGCACCACGATCGAGATCCGCGACCCCGACAACCTCGAGCGCATTTGCGAACGGGGCGAAAAGGGCGAGGTCTGCGCGCGCGGTCCGCAGGTCATGACGGGCTACTGGAAGCGTCCCGAGGATTCGGCGCGCACCTTCACTCACGGCGCTCTGCGCACGGGCGACATCGGCTATCTCGACGAGGATGGCTACCTGTTCCTCGTCGACCGCATCAAGGACGTGATCCTTTGCGGCGGCTACAACGTCTACCCGCGCATCATCGAGGAAGGCATCTACGAGCACCCTGCCATCGCCGAGGCGGTCGTAATCGGCATCCCGCATCCCTATCGCGGTCAGGCGCCCAAGGCCTTCGTCACGCTCAAGCCCGGCGAAAGCCTGACATCCGAGGAACTACTGGCTTTTCTGAGCGAGAGGCTTAACAAGATCGAGATGCCTTCCGCGATTGAATTCCGCGACACCTTGCCCAAGACCCTCGTCGGCAAGCTCTCGAAGAAAGAGCTCGTCGCGGAGGAAGAGGCGCGCCGCGCGGCTGACGGAAACGCGGCATGAGCGCGGCGCAACCGGCACGCGCGCAAGACGTGCCGGACGCGGGCGGCAATGACGCCACGCCGCGCGAGGAAATCTTCGGCATTCAGGAAGCGGCCAGCCTGCTCGGCGTGACCATGCGGACCTTGCGCTTCTACGAGGACAAGGGCCTGATCGCGCCTCAGCGCGCCGGCACCGCACGCATCTATTCGCGCCGCGAGATCGGCCGCATGCAACTGATCCTGCGCGGCAAGCGGCTCGGTTTCTCGATCCGCGAGATCGGCGAATTCCTCGACCTTTACGACGCCGACCCCGAACACGTGGAGCAGGTCCGCCAGCTCACGGTGCGCATTTCCGAGCGCATCGCGGACTTGCGCAAGCAGCGCATCGCCATCGAGGAGACGCTCGAGGAACTGCTATCGATCGAACAGCAGGCGCACAACTGGCTCGAAGGCGAGCGCAAGGATGACTAAGGCCCCGGCGCAAGCGGTCGAGGGCCTGCGTGACCTGCTTACCGTAGAAAGGCTCGACACCGACCTGTTCCGGGCTCCCGCCACGGCTGAAAAGCCCGGTCGGGTGTTCGGCGGACAAGTCATCGGCCAGGCACTGAGCGCGGCTGCGGCCACCGCCGATCCCGAGCGTCAGGCCCACTCGCTCCATGCCTATTTCATGCGCGCGGGCGACGTGCAAAAGCCCATCATCTACCGCGTGCTGTCCGACTTCGACGGCGGAAGCTTTTCCAGCCGCCGGGTCGTCGCGGTTCAGGACGGACGGCCGATCCTCAACCTCGCTGCCTCGTTTCACCGCGCCGAGGAAGGCTTTGCCCATGCCTGCGCCATGCCGCAGGTCCCCTCGCCCGCGGAATGTCCCGATTTCCGCGCCGCGCTGGAGATGACCGGGCAGAAAATGCCGCGCCTGCTGCTGGAAAAGCTGGCTCCCTTCGACATCCGCGTCGGCAAGCCTTCCCCGCAAGGCCGCGACGGATCGCAGCTGCCAACGCAGTACCTGTGGTTCAAGCTAGCGCACCCGCTCGGGCTCGACGCCAGCCTGCAACGCGTGCTGCTGGCCTATGCGAGCGACTTTGCCCTGCTCACCACTTCGGTCCTGCCCCATCCGGCAACGTTCTTCTCGCCGCAACTGCAGGGCGCCAGCCTCGATCATGCGATGTGGTTCCATGCGACACCCGACACCGACGACTGGCTGCTCTACGCCATGGACAGCCCCTGGGCCGGACATGCGCGCGGCTTTGCGCGCGGCAGCCTTTACGACAGCAGCGGGACGCTGGTCGCCAACACCGCGCAAGAAGGCCTGATCCGCCCGCTCAACCCATGACCAGACGCGCTGCGCTGGCTCCGGCGAGCCTGCCCAGCGTCGTCGCGGTCAGCAGGCCGTTGCCTGCCAGATAGCCATAGGCCCCCTCGCCCGAGATGCCGCGCGCCGCACCGCCCCCGGCGAAGAGATTGGGCAGTGGCTTTCCGTCCTCGCGGCACACCCGCGCCATGCCATCGACGAGCAGGCCGCCCTGCGTATGGAACAAGGCTCCGGTCACCCGCGCCGCGTAGTAGGGAGCTGCCAGCAGCTTGGCGGGATCGAAGCTGCGCCCCCAGCGATCGGGCACCTCGCCGCGTGCAGCCGCGGCAACCGCATCGAGGGTCTGCGACAGCGCAGCCTCCGGCACCCGGATCGCCTTCGCGAGATCCGGCAAGGTCGGTGCACTGACAACCGCGCCCGCACGCAAGGCATCGCGATAGTCGTCGAAGTCGCTCATCAAGCGGTGCAGCCTCTCGTCGAACACCGAGAAGGCCATGTGTCCGGCTTGCGCGTTCACCTTCGCAGCCTGCTCGGAATAGCCCGCGCTCTCGTCGGAAAAGCGTTCGCCCGCCACATTGACCTGGATGCCGCCTTCCATGATCAACGGCCACAGGATCGGGATGCCATGGCCGAGCGCCAGACCGCCATGGCCCTGATATCCGGTCATGTCGGCCAGACCCGCGCCGAGTGCCTCACCCCACCGGAGCGCGTCGCCCTTGTTGCCGGGGTGCCCGTGGAAGGTGGCCTCGGCCATCTCGGGAATGAAGCGCGCGACCAGTTCCGGATCGCCCGCGAAGCCCGAGCAGGCGAGCACCAGCGCATCGCAGGTCACTGTCTCGCGTGTGCCGTCGGGCCTGGCGAAGACAACACCGGTGACGCGCTCGCCCCCGGCCCCCGCCTCGTGCATCACCTGCTCCACCGTCGCCTCGGTGAGGATCGGTATCTGCGCCTCGCCGCAAGCCGCCTCGAGCGCGGCCATCAGTTCGCCGCCGGTGCGGTTGGGCGTCCCGTACATGCGCCGCACGCTGTGTCCGGGATAGAGAAAGCCGTCGACCAGCGAGAGCGGCACGCCATGCACATCGCGCATCCACGCGATCGTCTCGACGGATTCGCGTGCGATCGCCAGGGCCATGGCGGGGTCGGTCAGCCCGCGGGTCTTGGCCATGATGTCGGCGGCGAAGACCTCGGGGCTGTCGACGATCCCTGCCTGCGCCTGCTCGGACGTGCCCGATGCGGGGATCAGGCCGGTCGACATGGCGGTCGAGCCGAGCGGGGTCGCATCGCGTTCGAGCACCAGCACCTCCACGCCCGCATCATGCGCGGCAAGAGCTGCCGTAAGGCCGGTTCCACCGCCCCCCACGATCACCACGGGGAAGTGCAGGGTCTCGCTCATACTCGTGCTCCTTTGCGCCGGAGCACGAGACTAGTGCCTGCGCCGGGACACCGCACGCCGGGCATCGCGCGCTGCCCGTCAGATGGACAGGCGCGCAATGCCCGGCAGCGCGGCCTTGGTTACAGCAGCGACTTGAGCGGGGTCTCCTTGTCGGCGAGCTTAGCCGGATCGGCTTCCAGTCCCGCCTCGACGAGCTTGCGGCCCTGGACGTAGTCCTTGACCATGTTGACGCAGTCGAGCGCGATCACGCGGCCTTGCCTGAGGTAAATGACCGAGAAGCTGCGTTCGTCCGGATCGCCGCGCATCA
>NZ_JADZGI010000010.1 GCF_015865035.1 Novosphingobium aureum
ATCGTCGAGCAGTCGCACCTGCCGGCCAAGCACACTCTGGACAAGCTGGGTATTCCTCGCCGGACGTTCTACCGCTGGTATGACCGCTTCCTTGAGGGCGGTCCTGAAGCCCTGGAGGATCGCCCCTCGGCGCCGAGCCGGGTGTGGAACCGCATCACCGAGGATATCCGCGCGCAGATCGTCGAGATGGCGCTCGAGGCGACCGAGCTTTCCCCTCGCGAACTGGCGGTGCGCTTCACCGACGAGAAGCGCTATTTCGTGTCGGAAGCCACGGTTTACCGCCTGTTGAAGGCCCATGACCTGATCACCAGTCCAGCCTATACCGTGATCAAGGCCGCTGACCAGTTCCACACGAAGACCACCCGGCCGAATGAGATGTGGCAAACCGACTTCACCTACTTCAAGATCATCGGGTGGGGCTGGATGTACCTGTCGACCGTGCTCGACGACTACTCGCGCTACATCATTGCCTGGAAACTGTGCACCAACATGCGCGCCGAGGACGTCACTGACACGCTGGACCTGGCCCTCAAGGCATCGGGCTGCGACAGCGCCACGGTCCTGCACAAGCCCCGGCTACTATCCGACAACGGCCCCAGTTACATCGCGGGCGAACTCGCCGAGTACATCGAGGCCCAGCAGATGAGTCACGTCCGTGGCGCCCCGTTGCATCCGCAAACGCAGGGCAAGATCGAGCGCTGGCACCAGACCTTGAAGAATCGCATCCTGTTGGAACATTACTTCCTGCCCGGCGACCTCGAAGCCCAGATCGAAGCGTTCGTGGAGCACTACAATCACCAGCGCTACCACGAGAGCCTGAACAACGTGACGCCCGCTGACGCCTACTTCGGCAGGGCTCCCGCTATCATCAAGCGTCGCGAAACCATCAAGCGAAAAACCATCGAATATCGCCGCTTGCTTCACCGCAAGCTCGCCGCCTAACATCAACCCCCAGACGAGGCTCGCTCTCCGCTAATCCACGCCCCGATCTGTGCCAAATGTCTCGACGACGGACAAGCGAGACGATCCCGTCCTTCGCCGAGGGCCACACGAAGCGTCCCTTCTCGAGCCGCTTGGAATAGAGCGACATGCCGATGCCGTCGTGCCAGATGATCTTGATCAGCGAGCCTGTACGTCCGCGAAACACGAACAGGTCGCCCCCATGCGGATCGCGCTTCAGGCCCTGCTGGACCTGCAAGGCCAGCCCTTGCATCCCTTTGCGCATGTCCGTGTGCCCCATGGCGATCCACACCCGCGCGCCCGCTGGGATCACCGCAGCGCCTTCAAGGTCGCGGTGACCAGTGCAGCGGGAGCTTCAGCCGAAATGCGAACGCGCCGGCCTTCGCCCAGTTCGACGGTGATCACGCCGCACCGATCACAGCCGTCCACCTTCTCGTCCTCGGCGAGGACCGCTTGGGCAAAGGCTGCCTCTACCATCGGAAGGGATGCCCCTTCGGCCTGTTCACGTCGCAGATTGCGCCGCCAGGTGTAGATCAGGCTGGTCGATACGTCCCGCCGCCGGGCCACGTCCGCGACACATGCGCCCGGCGCGAAGGCCTCGGCCAGGATCTGGAACCGCTCCTCGTCCCGCCACCGACGCCGACGCTCCGGCCCCGTCATTACCGTGATCTGCCCCATGCTACGCTCCTAAGCTCGCTCATACGAGCGCTCTTAAGACCGGTCGTTCACTCACCGGACAAGGCGGGGCTCACCGGACGGGTACACCAAAGCCGGAAGCTGACTTGAATATCAAAGCGAAATCACCGTCAGGGTCAGGATCATAAGCGAGGAAGATTTCATCATCCTCAGCGACAATGGCAACCTGCCTTGGCACCGGCTTGGGGATGCTTCCAGGGAAGCGCCCGTCACCATCAATCTCGACGATATAAGGCTCGATCAAAGCCGCTCTCATCTCATCTAATTGCTGTGCAAACCATGCGGCAGGGAGAGCCTCTCCTAGCTGGTCAGGACGCGGGGCTGGTACAACGAAGGTTTCGATTTCCGTCACTACCAGCTGGCTCACATCGGCAAGAGAAATATGCTCGTCCATATTCTGAAATGTTAGCCGAAGGCGCTGCGGTAGCAAGGTCCGCTTCCTGGCGCGTAGATTCGGCCCTTGAGCGACCAACTTGGGCGCCTGGCAGCCACTCCGCCCACTGGCACAGGGAGGCCTTTCCGCCCCCGACCCTTCGCGGTCACTCAGCGCTCGATTTTCCCTTCTCAGCTACGGACCGTCAGTTATCCAGGCAGGTGTCTGGCGAGATTCAGTCGCTCCCAGCAAGCCCTAAGAATGTTAGCTCATGCCAAGCCGTATAAAGCATCACGGTGGCAGGCGCCGCGAATCTGGACATTCGAGCCCCAAATTTCCGTGATTGATTGCTGTTCGTCGTTCATTACATATTTCGACTCAGATAGTCATGGTCTGACGCGATGAGATGAGGCGCGGGTAAAAATGTGCAAATCTAATATTTGGCGTGCGTTTTGCACCACACGTTCTACCCGCGATCAACTTTGGGGAGCCCGTTCCATTGCTCCCCATCAAGTAGACGGCCTGCAGATTTTTTACCTATTCGTAACATGGTCGTGCCGTCAGCTGCCGCCGCATGCCTGGCCTTTGACAAGTTGAGCCCTTGTCCAGGCGCCCAATCACCCCATTGCTTAAAATGAAACGGTATATCGGCCGCCATGCACTCGTTTAATAGTGCCCTAAACCATGACGGGCTCGACGGCCTGGCATTGGGACCGCTCTCCCCACCGGTGATGACCCAGTGTATGTATTGAGACCACGGGCCAAGCCTGACTGGTCCCAGCAGTGGTTCCGCTGATATAAAGCGGACTTTAGCTGGTATGCGCGCCAATGACGAAAGCCGATGGTCGGCCCATTGTTGGTCTTCGGTCGTTGTACCGATCCAGACATTGTCCGGCCAGTTGTCGCCCCAAGGCGTTAGCTGACACGCTAGATCCGGACGTTTGGTGAGGAGGAGCCAGTCAAGGCCTGCAGTTTCACCAATAAGTTCCCATAGCTTAGCGCGCTCGCCGTCGAGATCTCGACGGTCTTCAAATACATCTGCCATCGACGCGCAAAACACGCGTGGGCGCTCACCAGTGACGAGGGCGGCACGATTCCAGGCAAGCGGCTCCGCCCAATGCTTAGGGCCGAAAAGCCGCCTTTCGGAATTGATGCCCCAGACGTTCTTTCCGAGGCGCTTCGACCAGCTTTCAGCGTAGCAAAACTTGCAGGCAGGGGACATTTTTACGCAACCCCACCAAGGGTTGAACGTGTGAGTTGTCCACTCGATCTTGGAATTTTTCGCCACTGCTATTTCCTATCCGAATCTTTCGTCACGCCTTGCGTCACGCTCGTCAAGGAATATGAATTACAGCATGAGCGCTGTGACCGTTGGGCTATCTGTTCCAAAGTGTTTTTTCAGCAACGTGAGAAGACTGCCCCGGAATTGCTGAGCCTGGGCTCTCAATCGTTGGTACTCCTCAGATTCCGCTTCGGCTGACTGGGGCTGGGAAAGCGCCTCGCGTACCTTAGGATCGTCGAGAGCGTGCAGAAACCCTGCGTAAAGTTCAAGGGCAGGGCTTGCCTTGTCGCCGGCGAGCATTGTCAAGCGCTCGTAAGCGGGCAGAGCCAGCAACTCCGACAGCTTTGCGATCTTCGCGTCGCGCTCAAGTCCGCGCGTTGCTCCGACGGCCATGACACCCGCAAAGAACAGGAGCATGCGTGAGAAGCGCAGCTTAATGAGCCTGATTTCGCGAGGCTTGTTGTCGCTTTGAACCTTGTATTCGAAATCTACGCAGATCGTCCGCCAGTAGCGTATGATGTCATTGAGGAGAAACATGCAGATCTGGTCTGCCCGAATGTTCGGGGCGACATATTGCGTGAGCAGACGGACCCGGGCATCATTGAAGCCACTCTCGTTGTACAGCCATTCGCCCTCCAGCAGGAGGAGCATGCGGCGCGTGATGAATTCGTTCTTGTCCTCCATGCCGCCGATCGTCTGGCTCAGAAAACTGACGCTCAGAGGCGCTTCGAATACGCCCCCGTCAGCAGGCATCTTGAACCCGGCCTCTTGGAGACGTGTGCGCAAGGTCTTCTGCGCGTTAATCGCATCGGCAATCGCATCTTTCCGGTAGAGCACGAAGAGATCAATGTCGGAACCGCTGGTTGCTTCTCGCCTTGCATAGCTACCGTTAACGCCAACAATCAGTTGCTGATTGTCGCCGATGACCTCTTGGGCGACAATCCGCATTTTGGCGAGGTCAGTTTCGGATCGGCTCGAGGTAGCAGCGAACACGTCTGCTGCAGCTTGGCTCAGAGTCATGCCGTCGCGGCCTCAGTCATCATGTTTTCCCCCACAAGTTCCGCAATTGATATGTTTCTGCTTAGCTTGGTTTGAACGTAGCGTTTGCTAAGGTCGGCGGCTGTGCAAACTGACGTACTTTCGTTCACTGAAAAATGTCGAATAGGCGCTTTTACAGCGTGCTCCAAGATTTTCGGGCTCTTCTCGGATAAACGATGTAGAGCACGGCGCTTGGACGACCGGGCCCAAGCAAAGATGCTGAACAAGCGAGGCTGACGATTGCGCAGTTGTTCTTCATTCCAGAGAAAATTACTGGGTCGGAATTGTTCGATTTCGAGAAACATATAGGCTTGCGCGAGGCCATCAAACAACAGGCCGCTCGGGTGATGGATGATCATGTTGTAGACGCTATCCTTCAGCCGCCAGAATTCATCCGCAGCCTTGGCAGGCCATGCTGCTTCCGCTGCAATCAACGCCACCAACCGCTTTGGATTGAACGGGCGTGTCGCTTTGGCTGCAAAAAGCCTCGAGCGGCTGATACCCTCAATGGTATCGAGATTGATGGGACTGCTAAAGAGGAAGGCATGGGCCCCGGTATGCGTACCGTCTACCATCGCCACGACCTCGTCGAGATCGATCTTGTAGGCCCGCATTATCTCCTGGATTTCCGAGCCAAGGCCGGTCTTCCCATCCAGAATAGCCGTTCCGGCCTTGTGGTGATTTATGCCAAAGTTGGCGTTGAACACTGGCTCGAGCGTGTGGGACAGCGGCCCGTGACCTATATCGTGCAGAATACCTGCAGCCGCTAAAATTCGGCTCTCATACCGGTTTAGCCCGCGAATATCAGCGTAGAGCAGTGCTAGCTCGGCCACACCGAGTGAGTGATCATACCGATTGTGACGCCGACGATGCAAATCTGCGCCATTGGGTGTCCGGATATAATCGAGCGCGCCGAGAAAGCCGATGTTCTTCAGCCTTTGCAATGGGCGCGTATGGGCAAGTTCAGCCAAGAACGGATCGGCAAAAACACGCTCTTCTGCGTCCACTAGCAGTGGTGGGCTGGGGGGGAGCTCAGGAAAAAGCGGGAGTCGCTCCCAGCCATCATCATCCCGCCAAACGGTATCCACAGTTTTCTCTCGCAGAATTCAGATCCATGCCGTTGAAACCAGGCATTCGAGCTGCCTAGCATGATCAGGTTAACGAGCCAAGCTAGGGTTGGCTCCTGCTTGTTAGGAAGTTTGAATTCAAACGGCTGAACAGGGAAGGTTGGCGCGAGGGCATGATCCGGTCGGTCCAAGCGACCGTTTGTGTGCGTGGCTTGACCTTGCCCAGGTCGTCTTCGATCCGGATTTCGCCCTCGTCTCGCAGGGAGATCAAGACCTCCTCGAAGATTTCACGGGTGACGGGTGTGTCGTTGCAATGATTGCCGAACAGCGTCTCTAGGGAGGGAGCAATGTCCGAATCAATAGCAGCTCGAATCTTATAAGGGATTTGTTCCATCAGTACCTTGTGAGACAGGCTCCTGGAATGAGTATCGAAAGTGTAGGGTAGCAGAAGCTGGTCGGGATGAGCCGCATTGGCAAAGCCAAGAGCTTGCAGGCCTGCACCTCCATGATGGAGCGAGATAGTGTTTTCCTGCCAGTGGATGTTGCCGATCACGTTTCGCGCCTCGCGGTGACGAGAAAGGTGCAGAAACCAGTAACTTCTGTGTGCATCAGGCGAGTGAATAAAGAAGGGGGAATAGAACTCCGCACCGGTCTGCTGCTTGAGGTGCTGGTAAAGCGTGTTTTGGATCAGAGTCCGCCAGCCCGGGCCTTCACCCTTTTCGGTGGTCAGTTCCGAGATGAAGCCCGGGTCAAGATTGACATCCCGATAGCTACGTTGCTCGAGTCGCGTCTCGCTCATGTAGTCGATAAGGCTGTCGACACTGAAGGTCAGAAAGATTTCGGCCTTCTCCAACTGGCCAAGAATCTTGCGCATCGATCCGAACGCGACATCGCTCCAGCCATATTGATCGAGGAGCCAGATCGACCTTCCCCGCTGCGGCGATCGCTTCCGCACGAGACTGATCGTGTCGTCGACCCGGTCGTTGAAATCGTCGGTCCATATATGAATGGTCTTGTCGAGTTGCTCCCTGAAGGGGGAGGCTTCAATCTCCGCACGAAGATAGTCGGTGTGGAAGCGATGGAGATCCACGAACACGAACTCGGTGCGTATCTCGAAGCCCTTCGGACGCGTGCGGTTCAGGGCTTCCTGTGCTTCTGCAATCGCATTCAAGAGGACGAGAGGAGAGCCCGGCACGTCGCGATTGTTGAAGCGATACCTGCCACCGCCACAGTAGCCATCGATGATGGTAAGATTTAGCCTCTCTTGAACCGGCGTGGCCGTGCAAACCTCGATATAGCGCCGGATATATCGATCCAAGATGCGATGCTTTGCAAGGCTGTGACCGCCGATTATGGGCGGTGCTTCGCCCGTTCGCCAAGTATAGTGTTTCTTCGCCATTTGCCGAGCACGATACACGACAGCAACCGCCTCGGAAAGCAGCAAGCCTATTGAACCGCGGCTGATTGGCTTTCGGCTCCCGACTCCGCCTGAAGCGAGCCTGTCTGTGCACGGCTAAAATTCGGTTGAGCCTCTGTTGTGCCAGCAGGAGGCGCGAACATTGATCAATCATTAGACATGTCAATTATTGCTGGGTCGGGATGGTTTGCAGCCCGCTCGCGATCCAACGAATGGATCGCAACACGAGCACTGATGTCGGAAACCCAATTGTCTGAGACGTTGATCTGCTGGAGGACGTATCCGCACATTGGAATGAGTGTGACAGGCTCAGAATAAAGTGCGCGAAACGACCTGTGAATGTCGCCTTTAATCAAGGACGTTCAGGTAAGCCGACAGTCGCGAAAGTCCCAGACTCCGTCATCGCCAAGGTTCTGAGCAGCCCCCTTCTCACTCAGTTCTTGTGCGCAGTGCATTCTTGCACAAGGAGGCTGGATGCTTTTGTTTATCCTCGCGGCAGCCGGCTTCAACTGCTCCTCTCCCAAAATCCACGACGGAGACACTCTTCGGTGTGAACGTGAGCGCATTCGAATAGCCGACATCGATGCCCCAGAATTACCCGGATCACCCTCCTGCTCGCGGACGAAGCGTTTGGCGCATTGGTGTGATTATGCCCTCGGCAAAGCGAGTCGAGACGCCCTGATCCGCTTTGTAGGAAATGCGCCCGTTACCATAACACGGCTAGGTACAGATCGGTATGGCCGTACGCTTGCTCGAGTTTCAGTCCGCGGGCGAGACGTGGGCCAATTCCTCGTCTCGCAACGCCTGGCACGAGCGTGGCGTTGAAGCGGCTATAACCAGTGTTGTTCAAGCAAGTCTTTCAAGGCGGCTTCAGCTTCGGCTCGTGTGCCCCCTCCCCGCGGCAGCAGCGTCAACTTGATGCCTTTGCCATCGAAAGTCTCGATCTTCAAAAGCGGCTTGCCGTCCTCAGAACGGACCGTTTGCGCCTTTCCTGACCTTTTGGGGGATCCTGACTTCTTGGGGGGATCGGCTGCAAGGGCCAGAGCACGAATGATGTCCGGAACGGGCGTCGGCTGCTCAGCGCCCTTCTCGCGTTCGGCGAGCTGCGCCGCCTGAGCAAATACCCGCTCGCGACGATCCTCCGGCTTCAAGAGAGGCTTGATCGCCGTGACGTGCTTGATCCTCAAATCCTGGGGGCGCGAAAAAGCAACCATCAATTCGCGCGGCAACCGTGCCAGATCAAGATAACGGCTCAACCAGCTCTGGGAGACGTTGATCCGTTCGGCCATGAGCTTCTGGCTGCCTTCGTAGTAGGCATCCAGCGCACGCAGATAATCGCGAGCGCGCTCCAGATCGGTAAGATCATCGCGTGCGCGGTTCTCGATATCAGCAAGCCGGAAGGCTTCTTCATCGGTCAGATCACGAACGTCGATCAGGAAGCGGAAATCGGGGTAGTTATGTGCACGTAGCCAGGTGATCGTCCAGTGCCGCCGCGCGCCACAAATCACCTCGTAGTCGTAGTCCGCTTCGCCCTTAACCCGACGTACGATCGCAGGCATCTCCTGCTTGCCCTGTGCCTTCATGCTTTCGATAAGATCCGCGCACCGATCCTCGTCAAGAAGCGCATATTCGCGGTTGTGACCTACCCACATCCGGCAGCGCGCCGGGTCAACGAGCTCGTGCGTGCGCGACACGACGCTTCCGGAGGCAAGCTCGGCGAGACGGCTCTCTCGGCCTGTCAGAACGCTCGAACCGATACCGGTTCGACGCGGCGTCGGAGATTGGGAAGCTGGCGCAATTCCAGCCACCAGATCGGCTGCAAAATTCGCGTTCTTCTTGCTCACGAGAGCCCTCCCTCAGGCAAAATTGCACCGGTGCAATTCTTGCGCATCATACCACACCTTCCTTACGCAAACGGGTCAGATGGCTCGGCCACATCGAGCGAATATCAATCTCGATTTCGCTGTTTACGCCGTCCAGATAGGTCAGGCAGCGGTTGCGAACAGACGAACTCGTAACCGGACCATCGAGCTCGTAAACGGTCATGAGGCGCGCCGTGGCATTATCGATCTCCGCGGAATCCTTGAGCGGCGTCCGCACGATCGCGTGCCCGAACAAGCTGCGCATCAGGTTAATCAGCTCCTTTTGCATCGACTTGTTCTCGTCGACCTTGGACGCGACGAAACGAAGGAACTGAAGCGAAGGCGCCATGTCCCGTTCCGCCAGCGTTTCAATCGTTTCGTCGAGCATGGCAAGAAACGCGGCCGTCGAGGAAAAGTCCATGACCGTAGGAGGCACCGGCACCACCAACGCATTGGCTGCGCGCAGCACCGACAGGGAAATGGCTCCCAATGCCGGCGGCGGATCGAGCACGATCACGTCGAAACGATCCGAGATGCTGGCGATGCCTTGCGCCATGCGATCGATCAGACTGCCCTGCCCTCGCGCCATACGCGCGGCAATCTCATACTCGGACTGAAACAAGCGCAGGTTTGCCGGAATCAACTCGAGCCCGTCAAAATGCGTTTTGCGCAGCGCGTAATCGAGCGAGTCCATGCCGTCATGCCGCAGGAACGGATAGAGGGTGTCGTCTTCGGACAGGTCCAGATCAGGCACATAGCCGAACAACGTCGTTGCCGAGGCCTGGCTGTCACAGTCAATCAAGGCAACCCGGTAGCCCCGAATGGCCAGGTACTGCGCGAGGTGCACAGACAACGTCGACTTGCCCACACCGCCCTTGAAATTCTGAACCGCGATGACGCTGCAGGGATCTTCGGGCGCGCGCCAAGGACGTGTCCCGAACAAGCCACGCATGTCGTTGAGCTGTGCGAGCGTGTACCCTACACGCCGGTTGTTTTCGGTACGCGGTGGAGGCGGAAGACGTCCGTCCTTCTCGGCTTCCCGGATAGCTGCAGGCGTACGGCCCACCAGTTCCGCTGCCTTGCCAATCTGAAAGGTGGGCTCGCGACGGTCATCGGCCCGGGCCGAACGCGCCGCATCGCGAAGGCGCTCAAGAACAGAGCTGGTGCGTTGAGCCAGCGCCTGGACCGATACCTCGTCCTGCACGCCTTCAATATCGAGTGATGCGGCCAAGCCAGCCTCCCTTTTCGAAACTAGGGATGGCTTACGCCAGTTTGCACTTATCGGTCAATAATCGATGTATTTTCGCAAATCGGCAGACCGATCCAGTAGTCCTAATCTGCTTCAACGCGTAATGGCGAACTCTGGCTCAGCTATCCTGACCGATTGGGGGCCTCATGGAAAATTGCACCGGTGCAATTTGCAGATCAGGGCCTGCCCCGACGCGCAAAGAAGCTCTCGCAATACCCGGTCCAGGACGCGATCAATTTGGCGCCCTTCAGCTTGGACAGACGCTCGCCCATCTGCTCGCGATAGGCGTTCGCGATTAGATCGATGTCCCATCCCCCGCCCGACCGCCGCGCAATCGCGGCAAGCTCATCGGCGCCAAATTGCAGCGTTCCACTCGGGAAGCGCAGTTCGGAGGGTTCCCCCCTCCCCTTTCCCGTCAAAGCCGAGACGACGTTCTGGGTCAGCTCCTTTACCTCGACGGTCTCGACCTCGTCCTCACGCCGCGCCTTGCGTCCACCAGAATGGCGCGAAATCTCATCCACGGTCGCGATCTGCGCCGGCGCATCCTTGGGCTCAAAGCGAAATTCGAGCTCGCTGACCGCGCGCCCTTTGCGGATTTCGCGCCACTCGACCCTGAAATGCGCAAGCTGGTCGATCTCAGCCTTGGCCTTCTCCAGCACCTTGCGTCGCAACTGGGCGAAGTCCTTGTAAACGTCCGGGCCAATTCCAAGCAGAGCTCGCAATGCCATCATATCACCCTTCCAGGTCGACTGGCGCCGGTGCAAACGCAGCGCGCCAACCTCGTAGAGCTTTAAGGCATAGTTCGAGCGAAAGCCGAGAACCGCCTGTCGATTGAGAACGGCATAAGTCTCAGATTCCTGGATCAGCTTGCGCGCTTCGGGCGTAAACTCCCATTCAATCCACCCAGACTCCGCGCCAGGCTCATCTTCAACCTCTTCGCGCGAAGACGAGATCAGTGAGAAACGCATCGTCGCCTTCTTGCCGCGCCAGGACGTGTCGTCGATCGCGAACAGAGTGCGGTGCAGTTCCTCGAGCATATCGGAAATGCGCTCATTGCCCTTGTGGCCCCGGCGAATATCCGCCTTGCGCATACGATGTGGACGGTCTTCCCATGCATCGCCGCCTGCAGTCAGGATCATCAAGGCAAGAAGGCGCGACGCGGTAAGGCTAAGCGACTGGCCCTTGACGAACTTGACCTCGACAATGCTGCCCGGCTTTGCGAACTCATCGCCACCCTTGGCCTGCAAGGCTGCCGCAACGCGCATCGCCCGGCCAGGAGAAGGCTGGCCCGCATCGCTATCCTCAGCATTGTCGGAAGCTCGATTTTTGGCCATGTCATAACGCTCGACGAGATTCGCACTTAAGGTCTCAGGTGTGCCTGACCTGTCCAGGATGGTCAAGTCAGGACAGGATTGGTCATCCTGAGCCCCCATGCGGTCAGGATAGATCTGCCCCTCCAGGGAAAGCGAGCCTGCAGATTCCGGCGAGTCGTCGCGGTCAGGGGAGGGGAGGGCGAGAATCGTGCGCGGAAAGGTCCATTCCCTGCCGAAACGCGATGCCTGGACGTTGCGTGGGAGCGCCATTGGTCTCTCCCCCATCCGGTCAGGATAGCCCCAACCGGTCAGGGAAGCTCCCCCGACAGGTCAGGAAGGAGCCCCCAATAAGGCAGGCAAACTCCCCCAACCGGTCAGGAATACCCCCTTCGACCCCGTTGGAAACCGTCGGTTTTTGCCCCCTGAATCTGAATCCCTTAGAATCAGAAAACCTTCCGCTGCAAGCAGCGGCGCTGTTTGAAAGAGGATTCCAGCAGATGGGAAGAAACCGAGGGCCCAGCTCGATCCCCCGCAGCCATAGCTCAAACCGTAAGATCATAGCGAACCAACCTCCGACAGTGGACTGTACGGATTTAGTGTATATGCTATATACGGACCATGGCAACCACCCCTCAATCCGCTGCTCGGCAGATCGTAAGGGACCTCAAAGGTACCTGGCACGGCCGCTATGGCAAGGTCTGCTGTCCAGCTCACGATGACCATCACGCTTCGCTTTCGATCACGCCAGGTCGCAAAGCCGTGCTGTTCCACTGTTTTGCGGGCTGCACACAACGCGAGGTAATCGGCGCGATACGGACTCAGCGGTTGAATCCGCCGATCTCGGTACGGAACAACGCGCCTGATAAACCAACAAACGATCTGACCTCGTTGTGCCGGCACCTGTGGGATCACGCACTTCCAACCCATGGCACGCCTGCCGAGCGTTATCTTGCAAAGCGTGGCCTTTCGCATTCGACGGCCGGCCGGTACGCGCCCGGCGCCATTACGTACGAGGCAGGACGCAAGCTCCGTTTACCCGCACTTTTGCTGCCCATGACCCAGAGCGGTCGGCTCGTAGCCTTATTGCGGATCTTCCTGGAAACCGATGGTCGCAAATGTGAGTGCCTTGATGCCGCCAAACGAACGTTGGGCGATCCGCGGCAAAGCGCGGTACATCTTGGAGCGCCAGCTGACGACACCATGAATCTGGCCGAAGGCTTCGAAGACGCAGAATCGACCATCGTCCTCAACGAACTTAGCGGCTGCTCGGCCGTATGCGGTGTCGAGCGCTATCGTGATCTGTACATACCAGACCATGTCCGCCGGGTCAGGGTTTACTCCCAACATGGCGTAGCCGCCCGAGATGGTCTCGTCCGCGCACACCCGCACCTCACGGCAAATGGTCGCAGCCTTCAGATCATATTGCCTCCCCCGGGAGGGGATTGGAACGACGCGCTTCTTGCCAAGGGCAGGGCGAAACGGTGAGAGCTCTCTCGATCCTTGGCGGCTTTGCCTGCGTTTGCGCCGCCATATGGTGGAACGGATCAAGCAGTGAGCGACACGCCTTAGCGTGTCGCGACGTAGCTCCGACATCCGTGTGCCAAGGCAGGTCAGGCTTCGTCCGTGGCTTGCACGATGCTCAAATGCTTCTGGCAAAGTCTGCGCGGCATCGAAGCCTGACGCAGCCTCACCAAGTGGGCGAAATTCGCAGACAGACGCAGAAATCGAACGTCGCACGAGGGGAGGGGGCAGGGCGCCCCTCGGGCGAATAGCGATTTACCTCCCTGTCCAAATTGGTTTGGATAGCCTGAAAGGAAGACCTCGATGCCCCAGAACATTTCAGAATTCCGGATTATCGGCCGTATTGGAAAAATCCGCCCTCTGGAGAAAGTTACCTATGTCAGCGTAGCGTCAAACTACAACCGGCGGGACGGGGACGACTGGAAGACTGATACCCATTGGAACAGCGTCGTGTGCTTGCCCAAGATCGCCGCCCAGGTCGAGAACGCCGAGGAAGGGGATCTCGTTCACATTACTGGGCGGACACGCGAGAACAGCCATTCAGGCGATGTTGGCATCGTCTACAAGACCGAGCTGATTGCGGATTCCTTCTCGATCCTGGCGCGCAAGATGGCTGAGCAGGACAACTAAAACGGGCAGGCGAGGGGGCGACCTGTCGGTACGGCTCTATCTGTGCTTCGCTCCGACCAAACCCGCTAGCGGTTTCGTCCCTAATGGGTGACGGTCCTCGCTCGATGCTGAGGCCGCTTCAGGCGCGGCCACATTTCCTAAATCGCGATCAAAGGGGAGCGGCCTCCCCCCTTCCCGGCAAGGGCCAGGCCGTCTTCGCGCGGCAAACCGCGCTGCGCTTGGCTCACGCGAGGGTGTCCCCATCCTTCCGTCCGCTGCGCTTCCGTGCAGGACGGGTGATCCCCCTCCCTCGCACTCGGCCCTCCAGTGCCGGTTCAACCCCCCCGGCTTCGCCAGCGGGCAGAAGCCGATGGACGCCATCGCCTTCGGCTCCATCGAGGAAAAAGGGAAGCCAGCACATGACCCGCAAGACCAAGACCACCCGCCACAACACCGCCCCACGCACCGACGTGTACGAGGAAGTCACCAACCAGATTATCGCCATGCTCGAAGAGGGCACCCGCCCATGGTCGCCCCGTTGGGCGTCCGGCCTTGCCTCTCTTCCCCGTCGCCACGAGGGCACCGCCTATCGGGGGATCAATATCCTGTTGCTTTGGACCGCCGCCATGACGCGCGGTTACGCCAATCCCTATTGGATGACCTACCGCCAGGCCGCCGAGTTGGGCGGGCAGGTCCGCAAGGGCGAAAAGGGCAATCTTGTCGTGCACGCCGGAACCTTCACCCCCAAGGACGGCGAAACCGGCGAGCCTGTCACCGACAGCGAAGGCGAGGAAGCAACCCGCAAATTCCTGAAGCGCTATGTCGTGTTCAACGTCGAGCAGATCGATGGGCTTGATATGTCCAAGTATCCCGCGCCTGCGGTCGAGATGAAGAACCGCGATGAACGCGATAGGGAACTGGACGAAGCCTTTGCCCGCTGGCCCGTCCCCTATGCCGAGGGCGGCCCGAGCGCCTTCTATGACCCAGCTGCCGACCGTATCCAGATGCCCGCCTTTGCCGACTTTGAGAGCGGCAATGCTTTCTATGCGACCCTCGCCCATGAGGCCGTGCACAGCACCGGGAGCGCCAAGCGTCTCGCCCGCGAAACCCTTCGTGATTATGGAAAAGCCCGAGAAATCAGGGCAGAGGAGGAGCTCATTGCTGAGATTGGCGCCGCCATGCTTTGCGCGCAGCTTGGCATGGAGCCGACCGAGCGTGAGGACCATGCCGCGTACGTAGCTTCGTGGTTGACCGCCCTGCGGAATGATAAGCGGGCCATTTTCCGCGCTGCCAGCGCGGCACAGGCTGCCAGCGAATTGATCCTGTCCCGTATTGATGCGCCTGTGCAGACGATCGCCGCGTGAGGGAGACCGGCGAGGGCGGCGGCACAGCCGCCCTCGAAATGCGGGTATGCGGAATTTCGGGCGTCTTTGGCCCCAAAACGCCCGAAATATGCCCTTTTTAAGGCGAAATCGCGCCTTCTTACGGGCTGTTCATCGCGCCTGCGTGATGGAGGTCTACCGCGGCCTGGACGAGCGGGAACCGAGATTGAGAGAGACTGCGTTGACCCTTGGAGCGACTGCATCGCGAGGCTCTCTGCGCGTGTCCATCGTAATCCATTGCCGCCCGTAAGTGCGTGCCACCATGTAGAAAACGGAACCGTGGCAGCCGACAACCATGCACTTGTCACGCAAGTCGATCGGGGAGCCGCTTGCGCCAAAGCGCAAAATCTGGATCGACACGTCGACCCGCTGTTGCATCCCGCAGCAGCGGCACTGCGATCGCGCCAGTGCGTTCGTGCGCGCCAGCTCGCCCCAGGTCGAGGCCCAACGAGGGAAAAGGGAGGCAATTTCGGTCATGGGATGAGCCTAGCAATCCGGCTCGACACCGTCCATGATGCCTGTTGCGTCAAGCCACTGGCGGAAAAAGAAAAGGCCCACCTTTTGGCGGGCCTTTAATTTCCTTAGACGATGAGGGGGGGCGTAAGCCCGCGTTCTCAAAGCCGATGACCCCTTATATGGCGGTAGTGACGGTTTCGTCAATACCGTGCGCAGACAGGATAGCGACCTTGCCTTTCACTCCCGCTGAGCTTCAGGATCTGCCCGAAGTTATCTCGGCGCCGCGCTTTGCCACCTATCTCCAGGCGAAAGGCAATGATCGGGAACAGGCGCTCGAGCTCTACGAATGGAATCTAGACATTTCCTCGGCCCTGATCGTTCCTCTCCAGGTCTGTGAAGTCGCGGTTCGCAATGGAATCGCAGAAGCCATCGAAGCCGTCCATGGCGCGAACTGGCCTTGGAACAATGGTTTTATCCGAAGCCTGCCGCGGCCTAAAAGTCGGTTTCGTTACAACCCGGCCGACGACCTTCAGGCTTGCGCGCGCAAGCTGCCGACGACGGGCAAGATCATCGCGGAACTCAAATTTGCCTTCTGGGAGAACATCTTCACCGTCGGACAGGATAGCCGTCTTTGGAACGCACACTTCCGGGCGGTCTTTCCAGGAGCACCAGCAGGACTGAGTGTCGCCCAGTGCCGCAGGCAGGCCTATGCCGATCTGCAAGGCATCCGCCATTTACGTAACCGGATCGCGCACCATGAGCCGGTCTTCACACGCAATCTGGACGATGACTATCAACGCATCCATGACATGATCTCCTGGCGCAGTCCGACCGCGGCAGCGTGGATGGATGGCAAGCAGAACGTCACCGCCTTGATCGCGCAGAAGCCCTGATTTCGTTTCAGATTCGGGGATAGGACGGGGAGGGGAGCGACCTTGCAGCACGGCTCTATCTCCGCTTCGCTTCAACCGAACCCGCAAGCGGTTTCGGCCCATGCGGGTGACGATCCTCGCTCATAGATGCGGCGGCGCGGCCGCCAGGCTTGCCTGTCCGACTAAGGAGGGGGCGGCCTCCCCCTCCCTGCCCAAGAGCCGGGCCGTCTTCGCGCGGCAGGTCCGCGCTGCGCTTGGTGATCGCGGCGGTATCCCCACCCTTCCTTCGCTGACGCTTCCGTGCAGGGCGGGTGATCCCCCTCCGCCGCGATCAGCTCTCCATGTGCATTCCCACCCCCCGGCTTCGCCAGCGGGCAGAAGTCGATGGACGCCATCGCCTTCGGCTCCATCAGGAAAAAGGGAAACAAGCACATGCCAGATTTCGCAAAAATGTCCGACGACGAACGCGGGGAATATGCAGCGCGCGTTGCCACTCTCAATGATGAACTGCGGGCCGACCTCAGCAATCCCCAACATGGACGCGTAGTACTGACCCAGGGCATTCGTGCCATGATCGAGGACACGGACCTTTCGCCGTTCTGGATCGATAGCGCCGCCCTGCTGCGCATCGTGCGCGATTTTGCCGATTTCAGCGAAGACAACGACCCCCATGGAGAGCGCGACTTTGGCGCGTTCGAATGGAAGGGAACCCGCTGCTTCTGGAAGATCGACTACTACGACGCCGCGCTTGAGGGTGGATCGCCCGACCCGGCTGATCCGGGTGTGACCTGCCGCGTCATCACGATCCTTCGCGCCGACGAATACTGATCGGCCAGCATCGAGGGCGGCGCAGCCGTCGCCCTCGACTTCCCCCTATTTTCGAGGATTTTCAACCATGACCACTACGCTCAAGCTGTCGCAGCTTCGCCTTTCCCCGCTAAACGTCCGCAAGGTCGAGCCGACGGGGATCGAGGCTCTGGCCGACGACATTCATGCGCACGGGCTCATCCAGAACCTTGGCGTTTACGAGGCGGCGGGCAAGTTCTGGGTGTTCGCCGGAGGGCGCCGCTTTCGCGCGCTCGAGCTTCTCAAGAAGCGCAAGGACGTGACCGCTGCCTTCCCCGTCCCCGTCATCATCAAGGACAAGACCGAGGCCATCGAGCTTTCGCTGGTGGAGAACACCCAGCGCGAGACCATGCACCCTGCGGACGCGGTGGCCGCATTCGCCCAGCTTCGCGACGAGGGCGGGATGAGCGCTGAGGATATTGCCGCCCGGTTTGGCTACAGCACTGGCCATGTCGCCAAGTTACTGCGTCTCGGCAGTCTGGCTCCGGCCCTGCTGGAAGCCTTCGCCGCCGACATGATCGGCATGCAAGCCGCTCAGGCGCTCACCATGAGCGAGGATCACGCCGCCCAGGTCGAGGCATTCGAGCGTTGCGGCAACAGTCCCGCCGCGATCCGCCGCGCCCTCACGACCGAGAAGGTTCGCACTGATTCCGCAGTTTGCCGCTTCGTTGGGCTCGATGCCTACGAGGCCGCAGGCGGCACGATCACCCGCGACCTGTTCGGAGAGACGGGTTACGCCGACGATTCGGCTTTGCTCGACGAGCTGGTTGCCGCCAAGCTGGACGGCATTCGCGCGAGTTTCGCGGCGGAGGGTTGGAAGATCGTCGAGGTTGCCGCCGAGGCTCCCCACGACATTTACAATCGCGGGTATCTGCGCCCCGAGACGCGCGAGGCGAACGACGAGGAAGCGGCCCAGCTAGCCGCGCTCGATGCCCAGATTGAAGCGCTGGAAGCCGAGGGCAACGAGGACAGCGAGGAAGCCGCAGCGCTATTCGAGCAGCGCGAGGCGATCACCGATGGTTTCGAGGTTTTCACCGAGGCGCAGAAGGCCAACGGCGGCGTGTGCGCCTATGTCGGTTACAACGGCGATTTGGCTCTGCGCCACTGGACCGTTAACGTCGAGCGGCCCAGCGCCAAGGTCGAGGAAACCGGCCCCTACGCTGCCAGCATGATCGAGCGTCTGACGGCCATTCGCACGATGGCTCTCCAACAGGAAGTTGCGGCCCAGCCTGCCCTCGCCCTCGATATTCTGCTGGATAGCATGACCGCGCAGTTGCTTCACGGCTTGCACCGCTACAATCTTGCTGCCGACATTCACCCGACCGTGACCCGCCACACGGTCGAGCACGATATGCTCGATGGGAGCAACCTGGCCGAGCTTCCCGCAAAGCTGGTCGAGCGGTTCGCAGACATTCCCGCCGAAGGGCGTTTCGAGACGATCCGGACGATGGATGAGGCCGACAAGATGCAATTGCTCGCTGCACTGGTGGCGTCCACGCTCAACGGCACGACCTACAACCACGGCGGGATCGGTGCGCGGCAGGCCACCGCCGACACGTATGCCGAGGCTGCGGGCCTTGATCTTCGCCAGCACTGGAATCCGGGCCAGACCTTTTTCGACCGGCTCACGAAGACGAGCCTTCTCGCGATCCTGGCCGACGAATGCGGCGAGGATGCCGCCGCGAATTGCGCCAAGATGAAGAAGGGCGATCTTGCCGTTGCCGTCAACGAGCGGCTTCCTGTTGGCTGGTTGCCCGAACCGGCGCGCCGCTTTACACCTCTTCCCGAGCAGGCCACGGACGAAGGCGAAATGTCCGAGGTTGCTTGATGTGCTGGCCGGTGGAGCGTGTCGCTCCACCGGCCTCCCTTTCGATGAGGAAGCTGCGCGTTCGGCTCCTTGCTCGCCGCACTTGCACCGGTGCAATTGTAGTCATACCCGGCTTCCATGTCGCTGTCGGAGCCCAGCTTTCTTGATGCGCGTTGTAGGGAAATCGGCGCCTTTCTCCATAGAAGGGCAGGGCGCCATGCCGGTTCAGCAGCGTCGTTTAAACGCTCTCGCTGCTGGGTGAACGGTCGTTCCGATAGGTCGTCAGAGGGTAGGCTTCCCAACAGCTATCACAGTGCGCCTGGGGACATCCTCGTCCTGATCAGAATCCTGAACCGAGTGAGAGCGAAGCTCTGGGTATAATGGGAAAGTCCATCTTCGCGGGTGCTGTCCGACGCATCTGGTGTCCGGCCCTTGCTATGCGGGATGGGCTTCGCCCCAAGCAGAAAGCCGCTGCGATGCCGCTACGGTTTCCACGACGTGGACCCTCCGTCTTTCAACTTGCCCGCGCATGGTCCGGCCCCCGTTCCGGCGATGCGTCAGCAACCCTTTGAAGAAGGACAGGACCCATGCAAAATATCGCAGAGTTTCGGATCATCGGCCGCGTCGGGAAAATCGAGATCAAGGACAAGGTCGCCTTCCTCGACATCGCGGCAAACTACAGCCGCAAGGTCGGCGAGGAATGGGAAGACGATCCGCACTGGAACCGCGTAACCCTATTTGGGAAGAACGCCGAGCGTGCCGATCGGATCGGCAAGGGCGATCTTCTCCATATTGCCGGCCGGGTACGGCAGTGCAGTTACCAGCGCGATGACGGCGAGCGGGTCTTTAACGTCGACCTCATCGTCGAGCGGTTCGCCACTTTGCTGTGCAGCGAGAACGCGCGCGGGGGTGGCTAGAGCGCATTCGTTCGTTCCCGAAGGATCGAAGGCGGTGCAACAGCGCCGCCTTCGTCGTTTTGCACGGCAAGCATGCAGCTCACTCCAGGCCTGACTGAGCCAGCGTTGATCAGGCTGACGTCGGAGGTTCGAGTTCGGCGAGCTTGTGCGCGATCTCTGCAGCTTCATGCGTTGCGATGGCCTTGGCAATCGCGCGCGCATCGGCCTTTTCCATGGCCGATATCTTTACGCGCCCCAGGGCCGCGAACAACGTGTCGCGCCCGGCGTCGCGGGCAGCCTCCTGAGCTTCCCTGGCTTGTTGGTCGAGCGCGGCGAGTTCGGAGCGCAGCGCCGCCCGGCGGTTCTCGATAGCGGCGAGCGAGGATATTTTTCGGGCGGGTTTCGGCATGAAAACGGCTCCGTGAAGTGCGAGGATGAGCGCGGATTCTGTCGGATGCCGCGCGTGCTCGCTAGATGCGCTGGCCGCGAAATGCGATGAGTGGAGTCTGTGCACAGACAGCGCGCAGATTGGAGGAAGGCTGCATCTTGTTGACTGGGCAATGTGCTTTAGAATGCAGACAATTCCTCCTTCCACGTTTCTTGACCTGTTCGGTTTCGGCGGTGGTCCAAGAGGCGAAATTTGGGTTCGGATAGGGATGGCAGGATATGTCAATTGGCACCAATGTAAACATTTGGTGTTTGGCACCGCTGCACGGGGCTTTTGGTTCATGATCGTAAGTACGCGCATGTCTGACGAGCTGGTGGCCGAGATCGATCGTCTCGCCATCGCCCAAGGGCAGAGCCGTGCATCGTGGATCGCCAGCACCCTGCAGCGCGCGGCGCTGTCATTGCAGAACGACAACCTGCCCGTGACCGAGGTGCAGGGCAGGGGCCATCCCGACGATTATGTGCGCGTCACTGTCCGCCTCCATCGCCACGAGATCGAGGCGATCGAAGATGTGGCCGGGCCGTTGCACCTCACCCGAAACGAATGGATCAAGCGCACCTTGCGTTGGGCGCTTTGGGACAAGGCAGGGGCGCTCCGGCTTGCGCCCGTGAGCCAGAGTGAGCTTGGCAAGCTGCGCAAGCAGATCCTCGCGATCGGCCGAAACATCAACCAGGCGGTGCACGCGATGAACGCGGCAAACCAGCCTGAAAGCCGCCTCGAATTGCATCGCGTGGCCGCGCAGTTTCTCGAAACATGCGCCGACCTGAAGGCGCTGGTGTTCAAGACCCGGCGCGAGCTTTCCTCCTATGTGGGCGGCGAAGTCGGATATTGGATCGAGGCTCACAAGGCGCAAGACGAGGGCGGAGAGGGGTGAGTTTTCGCTTCACACCCGGCACGCTCGACAGTCTCGCGGGCGTCTATGCTCCGCCCAAAAAGCGCAAGCCTGGAAGCAGCGGTGGGAAGGCGTCATCTCCAAAAGCGGGTGGAACGCTCCTTGCCTTCGCGGTCTCCTCGATGCTTCCTTCCCCGTCCAAACCGAGGAGCGTGAACTGGCCCAGCGCACAGGCCAAGCATGCTTTTGGTGGCAGTACCTCGGCGTCGGCTACTGGCCGCGCGATCCGTACTATGGAGCGTACGGCCCGGCGCGCGCCGGAGGTTGTGGTGCGCGTCACCGGGCGCCAGCATGGTGGGGGGCATGTTCTTGCGAATTTCTCCTACATCAGCCGTTTGGGGCATGGCGAGGACATCCAGGTGCCTCTCTACACGAGCGATGGCGACGTCCTTCGGGATGGACATGACATGCGCATTCTTGCCCAGGACTGGCAGGAGTGGGAAGTTGGAGGCGATGATCGGCGCAAGGGTGCGACCTCGATTTCGATGGTTCTTTCGATGCCGGCAGCGACCGAACCCGAGGCGCTGAAGGCGTCGGTGCTCGATTTCGCGCGCGAGGAATTTGCCAATCGCTCCTGGGTTGCCGCTCTCCACGTCGACCGCGATCACCCGCATGTTCACCTGACAATTGCACGTCGCGATCATGATGGGCGGCGCTTCCATCCGAACCGTGATGACCTCTTTCGGTATCGTCAGCGGTTCGCCCAAAAGCTGCGTGATCGCGGAATTGAGGCGAACGCGACGCCGGCACGCGCGCGCGGGATCGATCCTACGCACGAGCCCATTGCGGCGAAGAAGATGCGCGAAAAGGGGCAGGTGCCGCGGATCGACAAGAGCCGTGCCGAACGGGCGCTGGCGTTCCGTGAGAGAGGCGTCCCTGATCCGGTGAAGCAGGCCCTGGCCGATCGCCACGCAACGGTTTTGCAAACCTACGCCAAGTCGATCATGGAGTTGGCTTCGTCTCCCTCGCTGTCCGACCAGGTAACGGCGCAGACGCTATCCAAGTTCATCGAGACGATGCCGGAGCCCGAAAGCAATTCGGAGCGGGCGGCGCGGCTCAGGCTTGAAGCAGAGCGTGGGTCGCGACCGATCGATGATCGCGATCCGATTGCCCGAGCGCTTGCGAAATATCAGCAGCGTAGTCTCGGCGCCCAGGAATCGGAACAGGCGGAGGCGGGTGTCCGGCCATCTGACAAGCCGAGCGGCAATGCGCTCGATGACGGCGTCTCGGATAGGCTCAAGGCCTTCATTGAGAAGGCTGGCGAAGATAAGTCCGGAGGGGCCGTCGATCGAGCCGATGACATTCTCCGGCGTGTTCGCGAACGTGACCTGGAGCGCCAACAGCGTGACATTGATCGGTCCAAGGATCGAGGAGGGCCCCAACGATGACGGACGAGGGCACGCGCCTTGCTGTCGCGGCGATCCTTGAAACCGTGATGGCAATGCAGTCCGAAATGGCGGCGATGAATGCCAGGCAGGTCGAGATCCTCGACCGCCTGAATCAAATCGACGCCGGGCTTGCGTCGACGACGGACCTCGTGCCGATGCTGGAGATTATTCTCGCGCGCCTCATTGAAGATCGGGAGCGCCAGGCCGAGGGCTTTGAACGGACCGCCGAACTGGCCGCTTTCGCCCATGCCGCCGCGAGTGGGCAGGGGGCACCGTTGCCGGACGAGGTTGCAGATCACGCATTATTGAAGCGTTTTGCCTATCTGCAACCGGCCGATCGCGAGCCAAGTGATCCGGCCCTTGCGCGCTGGAGGCGGGAGGTAAAGCGCGCTTCTGCAGAAGAACTGACCAAGGTTCTGAAGGCCCAGTATATGCCGTCGCCGACGGAGCCAGTTGACGTTCGGGTGCTACGTTTTCGCTTGGCTGCGATTACGCGCGATGAACTCAAGGCGCGCGGCGCTGTGTTGCCGCCCGCGCGTCCACCGGCCATCGTTCGCGATCATTCCGTCATGTCGAAGCAGGCGCGCATCGCCGAACTCGCCGCACTCTGGCGGGCGGGCGATAGCCTTGCTCTCCACGGCGATGCCGAACTTGCCGGTGCGATTGACTATATGGGGCGAACCCGGGCTCGTCTCTTGGCCGAGGGAAATTCTCCCGAGTTGGTCGATGACTTGATGGAACAACTTCACGAGAAAATTGGCGATGAGATGGCTGGCGGGCAGGTTGTGAAGCGCCAAACTACCCCTGGGTATGATGCAGCTGATCGAGAAAATGGCAAAGATTCTGAGCTGGGAGCGGCCCGCGAAACGGACCCAGATGTTCGCTAGCGCTTTTTCCGATAGGCGACCAACCAAGCCGTTCCAACGAGATTTTAGAAGGCATGAGAGCGGACATTCAGACTATGAAAGGGCTTGGCCAGAGCAGACCCTTTAGGCGTTCGCTGATGCTAGTGTCCATCGTCAGAGTCCGAGCGGAGGGTTGTCGGATTGCTTCCGATGATAATCCCACCATCTTCCGGCAGATTGTTTTGCGAATTTGCTCCAAGCGGCCCCAGCTGGAAAAATAGCGATTCCCATAGATCGATTGCCCCGATGACCGGCGCGCCGCTTCACCAAGGGAGGTCAGTTCATAGACCCTGCAGTCGGCAGGGGGTGGCAGCGCCCGCCGGCTTATGATTCCGGCTTCTTCGAGCTCGCGCAGCCGGCGCGCCAGGATATTGGCTGAGACAGCGGGGATGGCCGCTCTGATCCCGGAGAAGCGCGCTGGCCCGTCGCCAAGAACACGCATGATGCTCAGGTTCCATTTGGCGGAAAGAATGTCCTCTGCAATCGAAGGTGGATCTTCTCTGCCTGCCTTCGACTTCACGTCTCGGACGCCCGCAAACCAAGCCCCTCTTGTACCGACGACATCGCCGGAGGCTCGACCAAGTGCTGCGCAACCTTTCACTTATTGCCATGGAACATCACTCGATAGATCGGATCTCGTCCTGAAGATGGCGCTGCTCATGCCAGGCGTTCCCGTGGCGCCGGGCCGTGCGCGGTGGCCTGCGTCGCCGACCGGTCATCGCCTGATGGCGGCGCGATGCGATACCAGAGTGCGTAGAGCGCGGGCAGGAACAACAGGGTAAGGACGGTTCCGCCCAAGGTGCCGCCAATCAGCGTCACCGCCATGGATCCCCAGAACACCGAACTGATGAGCGGCACGAACGCCAGCACGGCAGCCAGCGCTGTCAGGATGACGGGACGCGAACGCTGGACCGTCGCCTCGACCACCGCATCAAAAGGAGACAGTCCGGCATGCTCGTTGTCGTGGATCTGGCCCATGAGGATCAGCGTGTTGCGCATCAGGATGCCCGCGAGCGCGATAAGCCCCAGGATTGCGTTGAACCCGAAGGGCTGGCCCGTCAGCAACAGGATCGGCACCACCCCAACCAGGCCGAGCGGCGCTGTCAGCAGGACGATCCACATTGCAGACAGGCTGCGCACCTGAAGGATGATCACGATCATCATCAGCACGATCATGATAGGGAAAATCGGCGCAAGCGCGGCATTGGCCTTGCCAGCCTCCTCGATCGAGCCCGCCATGTCGATATGATAGCCGACCGGCAGATCGTCGATGATCGGCTGCAGCTTCTTCATCATCGCCGCCGATACGTCGGGCGGCTGAAGCCCATCGGCGATATCGCCGCGCACCGTGATGGTCGGTACCCGGTTGCGGCGCTGGAGGATCGGGTCCTCCATACGGACTTCCATCCGGCCAATCTGGCTGACCGGGATGCGCTGCCCGTCCGCGCCGGTGAGGGTGTAGTCGCCGATACGCGCCGGATCGAGCCGATCGGGCCCCTCAGAGCGCACTACGACATCGACGGTACGGATGTCTTCGCGAGCCTGACTCACGGTGACGCCGGTCAAGAGGAACTGAAGCTGTTGCGCTACGTCGCTGGAGGAGAGGCCAATCGCGCGCAGGCGATCCTGGTCGAGCACGAAGTGCAGCGCGGGCGCCCGCTCACTCCAGTCACTGTTGACGGTGCGCATCATGGGATCGGCTTGAAGTACGTTCTGGACCTTGGCCGCGATGGAGCGGACCGTTGCGAGATCGGGTCCGTTGACACGGAAGGCGACAGGGAACGGCGAATAAGGACCAAACACGAGCTGCGTCGCGCGCACGCGTGCGGCAGGCGCGAGCCCATCTGACGCAGCCCGGCGCAAGCGGACCTTGAGCGCATCACGCGATTCCTCATCCGGCGTGCGCACGATGATCTTCGCGAACGACGGATCGGGCAACTCAGGCGAAAGGGACATGAAGAAGCGAGGAGCGCCTTGTCCGACATAGGTTGTGACGACCTTGGCTTCCGGCTGCTTGCGCAGCCAGGCCTCAACCTCCTGGGCGGATTTCGCCGTCTGGGCGATCGCAGTGCCCTTTGGCATCTGCACCTCGACCAACACTTCGGGCCGGTCGGAAGTGGGAAAGAACTGCTTCTTCACCAGCGGCATACCCGCGCCGGCAACAAGGAATGCGCCAAGGGTCGCCAGTGCGACCAGCTTCTTACGGCACACCGCCCAACCTATGACCCGGCGCACCTTCTGATAGCGCGGCGTCTCATAGATCGCGGAATGCCCGCCTTCAACCGGCTTGATATTGGGCAGCAGCTTCACGCCCATATAAGGGGTGAAGATCACCGCCACGAACCAGGAGGCGATGAGGGCAAAGCCGACGACCCAGAAAATGTTGCCGGCATACTCGCCAGCCGTGGACTGGGCAAAGCCGACCGGCATCAGACCGATGACCGTCAGCAGCGTGCCCGCCAGCATCGGTGCAGCCGTGTGGCTCCAGGCATAGGCCGAGGCCTTGATGCGGTCGTAACCTTCCTCCATCTTCACGACCATCATCTCGATGGCGATGATGGCGTCATCGACCAGAAGGCCAAGCGCGAGGATGAGCGCGCCCAGCGTGATGCGGTCGAGGACCCGGCCAGTCGCCCACATGATGACCAGCACCACCGCAAGCGTCAGCGGCACGGCGGCCGCGACGACGATGCCTACCCGCCAGCCGAGGCTGACGAGGCTGACGATCATCACGATCGCAAGCGCCTCCAGGAATGTATGCATGAACTGGTCGACGGCTTCGCTGATGTTCACGGCCTGATCGGTCACCGGCGTCAGGCTCATCCCCACCGGCAGCTCGGACGAGATTTTCGCGATCTCTGCCTTGAGCGATTTGCCAAGATCGAGACCGTTCCAGCCCTCTCGCATGATGACACCAAGCAGAATGGCGGGTTCGCCCTCGCTGCGAACCAGGAATGTCGCCGGATCCTCATAGCCGCGCGTCACTTTGGCGATATCAGACAGGCGCAGTGTCCGGCCGTTGGCGACAATCGGCACATCACGGATCTTGGTCATGTCGTCGAAGGCGCCATCCAGGCGCACCACGGTTTGTTGACCCTTCGTTTCGATCGCGCCGGCAGGGGTGATCAGATTCTGGCTCGCAAGCGCCGTGAAGATATCGCGAGGGGATACACCCAGGGTCGCCAAACGCTCTTGGGCGAACTCGACATAGATGCGTTGGGGACGCTCGCCAACGATGTTGATCTTGTTGACGCCGGGAACGTGGAGCAATCGCTGGCGCAGGCTCTCCGCTTCGCGCACGAGCAGCCGCTGCGGTTCGCCCTTTGCCTTCAGCGCGTAAAGAGCGAAGGTGACGTCGCCATATTCGTCGTTGATGAAAGGCCCGACGACGCCTTGAGGCAGTCTTGCGGCTTCATCGCCCAGTTTCTTGCGTGCCTGGTAGAATTGCTCCGGCACGTCTTTGGGGGGCGTCTTGTCGATCAGCGTCAGCGTGGTGAAGGCAAGGCCGGGCCGCGTGAAGGTTTCACTGCGATCGTAATAGCGCAGCTCCTGCAACCGCTTCTCGAGTGGCTCGGCGACCTGGTCCTGCATTTCCTGTGCGGTTGCGCCAGGCCAAGCGGTGACCACGGTCATGACCTTGATGGTAAAGCTGGGATCTTCCGCGCGGCCAAGGCTGAGGAAAGAGAAGATACCCGCACCGACGATGGCAATCAGGAAGAAAAGAGTGACGGATTTCTCGCGCACGGCGAGCGCGGAGAGGTTGAAACCCCGCTTTTCGGGCGCATGCTCGCTCACTGCGTGGCTCCCGGCACGGGCGCAATGCGCACGGCCTGACCCGCGTGCAGCATATGGGCTCCCATGGCGACGAAGCGCTCGCCTGCCTTGAGGCCCGAGGCGATCGTCGCGGTCTCCTCGCCGACAGCCGCGATCTTAACCGGCCGCCAAGCGATCTTGGCGGGCGAGCCGGAGCGGATCACCCAGACACCGGGGCCCTTCCCCTCGTCCAGGATCGCGCCGAGCGGCACCACGGTCGATGATGCCTCTCCGGGCTGCGCCAAGGAAACGGTCACCGTCGACCCGAGCGGAGCATCGGCCGGTGCACCTTCGAGGACGTAGCGGGCTTCGAACGTGCGCGTGGCGGGATCGGCAGCATCGGAAAGCTGGCGCAGGCGCGCCGTCCCGGTCGCGCCGCCATACGTGCGTGCGCGGGCCGGCGATCCGACCGCCGGCCGGATCGTCTCGGGCAATTGCACGAGCGCCTCGCGTGGGCCGGACCGGGCCAGCCGGACGACAACCTGGCCTGCCGCCACCACTTGTCCGGGTTCCGCGAGCGTCTCGACGACCGTCCCGTCGGCATCGGCCACAAGCAGGCTGTAATTCGCTTCGTTGCGCGAAACCCGGGCCTGCGCTTCCGCCGCCGCGAGCTGAGCACGGGCCGAATCCGCGGCGGCCTTTGCCTGATCGTAAGTGGAAGCCGAGACCGCTCCTGCGCCGACGAGGTCGCGCAGACGCTTCTCGTCAGCTGCGGTCTGCACCGAGCGTGCACGCGCGGCCCGCACCGCTTCTTGCGATGCCCGCGTTGCAAGCGCAAGATCGGTCTGATCGATCCGCATAAGCGGCTGGCCGCGCCGTACGAGCTTTCCGGCATTTACGAGGCGTTCGATCACTTTCCCGCCGACCCGAAAACCCAGATCGCTCTGCACACGGGCTGCGACGATGCCGGTGAATTCGCGATTGGTTCCGCCCTGTGACGCGGACGTCATCACCCTTACCAAGGGCGGCTCCGTACGCGGGTCGCCATCCGCCTTGCTGCATGCTGCGAGGGAAAGCGGGAGAGCCAGGACGCTAAGGCCTGCTCCTAGAAAACGACTCGACAAGGCTGATTCCTCCAAACTTTGGAGGAGCATTGTTTCCCTGTGACGTTTATGTCAATAGGTCACTGGTCATCATATCACGGAGCTAGGCTGCGCAGAATAAGGCTCATCACTTCAGCTGGAGCTTCGGGAAGCAGGTCAAGATTGCGCTCGAGATGAAGCGGGTCGACGAAGGGCATCATCGCATAGAAGATTGCCCGGCAAGTCTCGTCGAGCGGCGTCTTGCGCTCGAACTCGCCATTTTCCCGGCCGCTCTTGATGATTTCGGCCAGCATGTCGTTTAGCGTCTGCTTATATGCAAGGGATGAACCCCATTGCTCAGCGGCAGAATGGGCCGTGATGTCATAAATCTTGCGATCATGGAAAAAGAGGTCGACGCTTCGGGTCGTCAGGCTTTTGAACATGCGACGAAGACGATCTGTCGCGCCGCTGCCTTGATCAATCGCAGCGCGTGCCTCTGATAGGATCTGCTCTAGTCGCGAACCGCAGATCGCTTCCCCGATCGCCTGCTTCGACTCGAAGAAACGATAGATATAGGCCTTTGAGAATCCGATCTCCTTGGCGAGGTCGGCTACGGTCGTCTTGGCATAGCCATAGCGAGCAAAGCATTCGTGTGCCGCCGCGATGATCTGGTCGCGCACGGCATGTTCGGCGGGCCCTCGGACCGGGGCGTCATTGGTGTTGGTATTGCTGCTCATCGCTCAAGCATAATGACACATGACGCGATTGACAAAGAGTGACCATTATATATATCGGTCATATCCTACTATTTGCGTCCTGAGGAAGCGATGCGTCCCCTGAACTCGATTCTTTCCGCCATCGGCGGCTCCGTCCTTGTTGCCGGCTGCGCAGTTGGGCCACGCTATGTAGCCCCGGTGTCAATGCAGCCGGCCGCTTTTACGAGCGGGCCGGCGGACCATTCGCGATCGCATCGTTTCGTGCTCTTGGCGGAGGATGGAGCGCCACGGGTTAATCACCAACGAAATTCGGCTCTTTCGATTGACAGGCGCAGACTTTTGAGAGCCTGCTGGAAGGCAAGGCCGGATCGATCTGCCGCAGGATCGGCGGGTTCGATCCCGCGAGTTTGACGGGATCGAGCGGATCGGGACGTAAAAGTTGCCTGGCTTCCTCGATCTCGGCTCCGAGGTCGTCCCAACCGATAATCTCTTCAATGGCGCTGATGAGGATCTGCGCCGCTGTCCCTTGCATCAATGATGGCAGTTCCGAGACGGGCCAGCAGACGAATTTCGCCATTGATAGTGCGTTTGTCGCGTTTGAGCGCAGCCTCTTCCCGTCTCTCGGCACAGCGGTGAAGAAGGGTGGAAAGCGAAACGTCCGCTTACGAGATTGCCGAGGGCGATAGCCGACATAGCGCGGCACCGCCTTTCTCGAGATGCATGCGCTTCTAGACTGATCCGCCACGTTTCAAATCCCAGAATTTTGACGTAGGCGACTTCTCTATCTTACGTTGATAGCGATAACATCTATAGGAGGGGAAAGGTGAAGAGGCATCTGATGATGGCCCTAGGCTGTCTGGTTTGGGGTGCAGCAGCGGCAGCAGCACAGCCTGACACAGACGTGCAGGCTGGTCCGTCGAGGAGCAGGTTGTTGGTTCTGACCGACAGAAGTGGCTCGGTTTGTCTGAACAGCCTTTGACGTTTGATAAGTGGACCGTCTGCGGTTGGGTTGTTCAAGCTGGCGGCTGCGGGGCGTCATGTAGGTCGGGCGTAGCCCGGCCGGAGTGACGCCCCGCAGCCGCAGTCAATTCACGCTGCCACGGCCTGTGGCAGATTGTCAAAGTAGGTTTGATCAGGCGTACGCCCACCGAGGCTCGAGTGAGGTCTCCGGGCGTTGTAGAAGCCCAGATATCGGCCGATCGAACTGCGCGATTCGCTGACCGAGGCGTAGGCGTGCAGGTAGACTTCCTCGTACTTCACCGAGCGCCACAGCCGCTCGACCACCACATTGTCGCGCCAGGCGCCGCGCCCGTCCATGCTTATGGCAATGCCCTCGCGCCGCAGCACGCCGGTGAAGGCCTGGCTGGTGAATTGGCTGCCCTGATCCGTATTGAAAATCTCCGGCTTGCCATAGCGCGCCAAGGCTTCCTCGAGCGCTTCCACGCAGAAATCGGCTTCCAGCGTGATCGAAATCCGGTGGCTGAGGACCTTGCGGCTGAACCAGTCGACTACGCAGGCATGCGAGGCGTCGAAGGACGTAATGCCGAAGCGGCCCGACCACTCCAGGCCGAGGGCGAAGAGCGGGTGCATCCGATCGAGATGGATGTCCTTTCCGAAGATAGCTGCGCGGCGGCCGTGGAAGCGATCCATGCAGCCAACCTCCATCTCGACGTTGTGGTGAACAACGCCGGCATGCTGATGAACGGCATGGCGGAGACGTTCACGCCCGACCAGTTCTTGACGATTCTCGACACCAACGCCGTGTCCTGGTTGCGCGTAAATCGCGCGGTCCTGCCGATGATGCGCGAGCAGGGGCACGGAACGATCGTCTACGTGGGAAGCACCACGAGCTACATTCCCGAGCCCTTCATCGGGGTCTACGAGGCGAGCAAGGCGGCGGGCGACGCGCTGGCGCGAGCGATGGCTTTGGAAATCCGACCGTTCGGGATCGACAGCCTATTCCTCGTGCCGGGCGCCTTCCCCGTCGGCACCGATCACTTCGCCGATGCGCATACAGGAGACGACAGGGGGCGGGTTGATCACGTCTTCATCGACGGGCAAGCCAAGGGCGCTGATGTCATCGCCGAGACGATGGGTGAAGCGCAGGCTCGCTTCATTGAGAGACTCGGTTTCGTCGATCTTCTCGCGCCAATGCAACGAAGGATGCTAAACGTGCCAGAACGGCCCTGTTAGCGCTGCCGCTCAGCGTCTTGGCAGAAGTGGGCTGTCGCTAGCACTGGAGTGAATATCCGCCACTCGTTATTTGGCCATCAGGCAGCAGTCCAGGTAACCACTTTCTCGAAAGCTTATAGTGCCAAGCGTCAAAGCGACTGTAACATGCTCTCGTCCGGCATGAAACTGCATTGCTCCGGCTCCAAAAACCGAACCAACGCAGCTTTGCGAGAATTTCGATCAAGCGCATAGTGCGTGTGCGACAAGACTGCCCCGTCAAGTAATGCCTGGATATAGCCGGACACTGTGTCGGCCGCCAACTCCAGCCCGCCGAGCGCGAGGGAGCTGATGACCGTGTGGCGCGCGATGTCATCCATATCGATCTCGGGCGTGTAGCCTGGGCTTCAGGTTGCGCGTCTCGGGCCCGGGATCGCGTTCGATCAGCAGGAAGCGCTCGCCCACAAAGTCTTGCCAATGGATGCGCTCTTGGGACGCGAGCCGATGGGTTTCGAGCATCACCACGAAACCGCGCACGCTCCAGAGCGGCCGACTTTTGATCGTCTAATAGGACCGCTCCTCGATCATAATCGCCATTTCAAGCAGGCCTCTTTCAATGCCCGCCAGCATCATCTCACGGTCGCGCTCGAAGCAGCGCACCGTGCCGTGCACAGATAGGCTGCCCCAAGACCTGCGCTCGCACCGGCGCCAACGATCAAGGCGCTTTTCTCTAGATCATTCATATGTAGCCTCTTTAAACACTGTTGCGACGGAGAACGGGCCATTTCGAGCTTGGCTCGGCAACCGAAAAATATCATGCTTATCCGGTACGACGCGGTTTTCGGCGTGAATCCCACCAAGTACATCGCCTTATCTCCGTGTTTCAAAAACCAGCAACGTCGAGGTTGCGGTCGCGCATAGTTTCCCGTCACCATCATGTAGCGACGCCTCGGCAAACGCAGCGCGCCTTCCGATCGAAACAAGGCGGCCACGGCTGCGCACCGTGCCGCTCCGGTCGGTGAGTGGCCGCAGATAGGATACTTTGAGTTCTAGCGTGGTGTAGGCATAGCCGGCTTCAAGGGCTGTATGGACGGCAATACCGCAAGCGCTGTCGAGTGCGGCTGCGATAAAGCCGCCATGGACGCTACCCATGGGATTGTAGGCGGTGCTGTCGGGTATCGCCTCGAAAAGCGCATAGCCATGTTCCGCTTCGATGAGCGCGATGCCGAGTTTTTCGTTCAGCGGCGGTTGGAGTCCTGCGACCAACATGGCGCGAACCTGGTCGAGGCCGCATTGCGCGGTGACTTTTTCAGACATAGTGAGTGTCTCCAATGGCGGTTTAGCCAGATGTGGCAGGTGGATTCCAGCCTCCTCCAAGCGCACGGAACGACGCAATCGCGCCCCGCACTGCGGCGGCTTGCGCCTGGATCGCACCATCGCGGGTTTCAAGCAGGCGGCGATCGGCATCGAGGACCTCGATCAGACTCGCCATCCCGCCCTTGTAAGCAGCCATTGAGGATTCGCGAGCGCGTGACAGTGACCCCTCGCCTTGCACCAGCGCCGCGGCGCGCGCTTCCTGCTGCACCAGTGTCGAGAAGGCGTCCTCGACGTCCTGCGAAGCGCGCAGCACCGTCAAACGGTAAGCTGCCAGCGCTTCGGCATTGCGACCCTTGGCGGCCTTGATCTCGGCGTCTACCCGGCCAAAGTCAAAAAGCCGCCAACGCAGTCCAAAGATGCCATTGGCCTGCGTTGCGTTGCCTGTGAAGAGGCCGCCTGTGGCGGTGGAAGCAGTCCCGAGCAACCCGCTTAGTGAGAATTTGGGATAATATTCCGAAACCGCCCCCCCGATGCGGGCATTGGCGGCCGCCAACGTCCGCTCGGCCGCAATAATATCGGGCCGGCGACGCAGAAGCTCAGTCGGCCCGCCCGCCGCCGATACCGAGGGGGCATGTGGTATCGGGGCAAGGTCCGCCAATTCGGTGCGGGTAGTACCGGGCTGGACGCCGATTAGCACGTCGAGCGCGTTCATCGCCACGTCAAGTTCGTTCTGCAACGCGGGGACCGAGGCGCGGACCTGGGCCAATGCGCCCTCGGCCTGCCGCAACTGCAATTCGGCAGACACGCCATTGCGATACTGGAGCGCAACAAGGTCAACTAGGCGCTGCTGGGTATCGAGCTGCGCGTGCGCGACATCGAGCCGCGCCTGCAGCATGCGGATCGCTACGTAGGTGTCGGCAACCTGCGCCGCGACAGAGAGACGCGCGGCGACGGCGCCGGCTTGCGAAGCCTGCCAGTCGGCCCGTGCGGCGTCGCGGGCCGCGTCGCGGCCTCCGAACAGGTCTATCTCCCAACTGGCGCCTAGATTGAGCTCATAGGTTTCCGTCGACCGCTCGAACTTTGGGAAAGCGCTGCCGATCCTTCCGATCGGCGTCTCGAGAGACTGATAGACCTCGCCAGCCTGGCCGCTAACCTGACCCGAGGGCATCAGCGCCGCATTCGAGCCCTTGAGCGCCGCGCGTGCCTGAACGACACGCGCGCTCGCCTGCTGCAGATCGAGATTTTGCGCGAGGCCCCGTTCAACAAGACTTGTGAGAAGCGGATCGTTGAAGGCGTGCCACCAGGAGACCAGATCTACCGTTTCTGCTGAGGATATGCGTGCCTCGACAGCGGGTTCACCCTGAAAGGCGGCGGGCTGCATTGATGCCGGTGCCACATAGCGAGGCCCAACCGCGCATCCGGCGAGAAGGAGGGAGCCGCCAAGGGCGGTTAGGATTGGTCTTACGGAACGCATGGCTTCCTCGGAACGCAAATGACAGATTATGACCGATATATCTTCTGGTCACTAGTTGTCAATCGGTTCATGTCTTCTTATGCTTGAACAATGAGCAATGGCACCACAGACGCACCGGCCCGCGGTCCCGCCGAACATGCCGTGCGAGATCAGATCATCGCCGCGGCACATGAGTGTTTCGCCCGCTACGGCTACGCCAAGACGACAGTGGCCGACCTCGCCAAGGAGATCGGCTTTTCCAAGGCCTATATCTATCGCTTCTTCGAGTCGAAGCAGGCGATCGGAGAGGAAATCTGCGGTTCGCGCCTCACGCAGATCGTCGATGAGGCCCGCGCGTCAATTGCGGCGGGCGATAGCGCGACAGATCAACTGCGGCGCATGTTCAAGAGCCTAACGACCCGAAGCGTCGATCTCTTTTTCCATGATCGTAAGATCTACGACATCACGGCCCACTCGGCTGCCGAGCGTTGGGGATCTTCCGAGGCCTACAAGGTAACCATCAGGGAAATGCTGGCGGAAATTATCAAGCAGGGCCGCGAAAGTGGCGAGTTCGAGCGCAAGACCCCGCTCGATGAAACCTGTCGCGCCATCCTGTACGCCATGATCCCTTTTACCGATCCACTTCACCTGGAGCGCAACCTCGACCTTCTTCCGGAAGCGCCCCAAGAAGTCACAAACCTTATCCTGCGCAGTCTTGCGCCGTAACGAAACCGACCAGTGACCTATTGACATAATGGTCACAAGGCAACAAATGATCTTCCAAGTCTGGAGATTCAGCCTGTCCGTCGTCGAGACATTTGGCACAGATGGGGTCGTGGATTAGCGGAGGGCGGGCCTCGTCTGGGGCTTGATGTTAGGCGGCGAGCTTGCGGTGAAGCAAGCGGCGATGTTCGATGGTTTTTCGCTTGATGGTTTCGCGGCGCTTGATGATGGCGGGAGCCCTTCCGAAGTAGGCGTCTGCCGGGGTCACGTTGCTCAGGCTCTCGTGGTAGCGCTGGTGATTGTAGTGCTCCACGAACGCTTCGATCTGGACCTCGAGGTCGCCGGGCAGGAAGTAATTCTCCAGCAGGATGCGGTTCTTCAAGGTCTGGTGCCAGCGCTCGATCTTGCCTTGCGTCTGCGGATGCAACGGTGCTCCGCGCACGTGGCTCATCTGCTGGGCCTCGATGTACTCGGCGAGTTCGCCCGCGATGTAGCTGGGGCCATTGTCCGATAGCAGCCGGGGCTTGTGCAGCACGGTGGCGCTATCGCAGCCCGATGCCTTGAGGGCCAGGTCCAGCGTGTCGGTGACGTCTTCGGCCCGCATGTTGGTGCACAGTTTCCAGGCGATGATGTAGCGCGAATAGTCGTCGAGCACGGTCGAGAGGTACATCCAGCCCCACCCGATGATCTTGAAGTAGGTGAAGTCTGTTTGCCACATCTCGTTCGGCCGGGTGATCTTCGTGTGGAACTGGTCGGCAGCCTTGATCACGGTATAGGCCGGACTGGTGATCAGGTCGTGCGCCTTCAACAGGCGGTAAACCGTGGCTTCCGACACGAAGTAGCGCCTCTCGTCGGTGAAGCGCACGGCCAGTTCGCGGGGGGAGAGTTCGGTCGCATCAAGCGCCATCTCGACGATCTGCGCGCGGATATCCTCGCCGATGCGGTTCCACACCCGGCCTGGCGCACAGGGGCGATCCTCCAGGGCTTCAGGACCGCCCTCAAGGAAGCGGTCATACCAGCGGTAGAACGTCCGGCGAGGAATACCCAGCTTGTCCAGAGTGTGCTTGGCCGGCAGGTGCGACTGCTCGACGAT
>NZ_JADZGI010000011.1 GCF_015865035.1 Novosphingobium aureum
GAGGCCTTTGCTGGCGATTTTCGCAAGGAGGGTTTGGGCTTCATCTTCGTTCCTTCGTCACTACGACGAAGCCCAAACCCTCCTTAAATCTCAACCCCTAATCTGTGCCATGGGCGCTGACGCCGGATAAAGTTGGTGTCTGGCGATGCCAGCAAGGATGCCGAGATCCGCGAGCTGAAGCGCGAGCTGGCTCGGGTGACTGAGGAGCGCGACATCCTAAAAAAAGCCACCGCGTATTTCGCTAGGGATGCAAAGTGAGATACGCGTTTGTTGCTGAGCATCGTGACCAGTTCAGGGTTCGGTCGATGTGTCGGTGTCTGCGCATCCAGCCCAGCGGCTACTATGCCTGGCAGAAGAGCCCGCTGAGCCTACGGGCTTTGGAAGATGCTCGGCAGACAGAGTTGATCCGGCAGGCCTGGAACGATAGCGGCAAGGTTTATGGCTACCGCAAACTGCACGATGATCTGTTGGATCAGGGTGAGACCTGCTGCCCGAACCGTGTTGCCCGGTTGACCAGGCTGGCGGGTATCAAGGCGCAGATCGGCTACAAGCGTCGACCGGGGAGCTATGGCGGCAAGCCATCCTTCGCGGTCGATAACACGCTGGATCGCCAGTTCGACGTCGCTGCCCCCGATCAGGCGTGGGTGACGGACATCACCTACATCGCACCCTTGAAGGCTTCGCCTATCTGGCTGTCGTGATCGACCTCTACTCCCGCCGCGTAGTGGGTTGGTCGATGCAGAGCAGGCAGACCACAGATGTAGTGCTGCAGGCGCTGCACATGGCGGTTTGGCGGCGCAAACCCAAGCAACGGGTCCTGATCCACTCGGATCAGGGCTCGCAGTTCACAAGCCTGGACTGGGCTGCCTTCATACGGGCTCACGATCTTGAGCACTCGATGAGCCGGCGCGGCAACTGCCATGACAACGCAGTGGCCGAGAGCTTCTTCTCCTCGCTCAAGCGTGAGCGCATCCGGCGCCGCACCTACAAAACCCGCGAAGAAGCCCGGCAGGACGTGTTCGATTACGTCGAGATGTTCTACAACCCGGTGCGCAAGCAGGTCAGGAACGGGATGCTGTCGCCCGTCGAGTTCGAACGGCAGCAGATTTTTAAAGCGGAAGGCGTCTAGAAAACTAGGGGCTACTCATGCTCGACAATGTGATCCTCAAAGATCTGTTGGGAAAAGTCTGACGACACCAGGTTTGCGGCGCGACGCTGTGCTCAAGGTGCTGGGGCTCTATCCGATTTCCCAGCGCCGGGCCTGCGTCCTGATCGGTGTCGATCCCAAGACGGTCCGGCGCGAACGCCCGCCGGACCACGGAGCCATCCGGACTGCGATGCGTGAGGTCGCAGGCCAGCGCCGTCGCTTTGGCTATCGCCGGATCGGCATCATGCTGGAACGCCAAGGGATGACCATGAACCACAAGAAGCTCTACCGGCTGTACCGGGAGGAAGGATTGTCGGTTCGCCGCCGTCGCGGCCGGAAACGAGCGCGTGGCAGTCGCACACCGATGCCCGTGCCGCTGGTCCCAGGCGCGCGCTGGTCGATGGACTTTGTCTCCGACACGTTCGGCGCCTCACGCAAGTTCAGGATCTTGGCGATCAATGATGATTGCTGTCGGGAGAACCTGTGCCTGGTGGGGGACACCAGCATCTCGGGCGCTCGCGTGGCCCGCGAACTCGACACGCTGGTGCGCCTCCATGGCAAACCGGCTTGCATTGTCAGCGACAATGGCACCGAATTTACCAGTCGGGCGATCCTGGAATGGGCGGGCATGAACCGCGTCGAATGGCATTACATCGATCCGGGCAAGCCCCAGCAGAACGGGTTCATCGAGTCCTTCAACGGCTCGCTGCGCGATGAACTGCTCAATGAGGAACTCTTCGACAGCCTGGCCGATGCCCGTCGGAAGCTGGCGATCTGGCGCTACGACTACAACAATGTCCGGCCCCACTCATCTTTGGGAAACCGGACGCCTGCACAAGCGCGTCGAGCCTTCGTGCAGGACGAGACCATCATGCCCGACGCGCTTGTGCAGGCGTCCGGGCCGTCATATTCAACCCCAAGACTCTCATTATGATCGAGGGACTGCCGGGGGGCAGGTCACCTTGCTCGTGCCGGGTTCGGATGATTCAACGTCTTGAGGGCGCTCGGGAGCCTGTTGCGCGTGCGATGGACTGGGCAAGAAAGTGGCAATGGCGATACCCGTCAAAAGGCGACACCGCAGGCTTCGGACTGAAGTCACGTTCATCAAACTCTCCCCTGTTATTATTATCGATACCTCAAGAGCGTCCATTCGGCTTGTGCCGGTATGGGCGCTGCAAAGAGGAATCATAGGTTCGAGCCTTGGTGGTGTCTTTCCGGCATCTGGACTAAATTGTCGTTCACGGGCCCGATTGTGGAAACGGATCGCCGAGAAAACCCATATCCTTGCATGGTTGTCACGGCGCAGCCTCTTCTGTTCAATTAGCAGCGCCTACGAATAGCTCGGAGGCATCTCGCAGAATTCGGGCGGTCTCATCGCTTTCGCCCAAGACTGCACCAAGCAAACACAAGTCTTTGCGCAAAAGAGCTCCGCCATGGCGAAAGCTGCTCGGGTCCGCCATTCTGGAACGAACCTGTAGAGCGAAGCTCTTTCCGCTACTGCTGAGGAGCAAATCTATCAAGGCTGCTCGATCCACACCAAGACTGTCACCACCCTTGAGGACTGCCTCTACAAGTCCGAGGTTCGCAAGCAGGAGCGAATTATTCAAAAGCTTCACGTGCTGTCCAGCACCCACCTCTCCAAGACTGACGATCAACCCGCCGAATGACTTGAATACGGGCATGGACTGCGCAATCGTAGCTGGATCACCACCGAGCATCAGTGTCAGTGTACCAGCTTCTGCAGCCGGAGAGCCGCCACTCACTGGCGCATCGATCAAGCCTATTCCGCGCGTCGCGGCCAAGCCTGCCATCTCCCGGCAGGTTTCCGGATGGATGGTCGAATGGATGGCAAGACGCGCTCCGCTCTTCATGGCCGGAATGAGGATTTCACAGACCTCACGCACATCATCATCGGTGACGACACAAATCCCAACATGATCCGAATGTGCGCCGACGTCTTCCAGCGACGTCGCAAAAAGGGCCGAAGTGTCCCGGTATGGCTCAAAAGATGCGTTTCGCCGCGCCCAAAGCATCGTGGAGAACCCAGCATCGATCATTCGCCGCGCTATAGGTGCACCTTGGCTGCCAAGGCCAATGAAACCACAGTTGTATTGTTGGCTTACGTTTTCCATCGTGGGTGCCTTCAACCGGATCGGATGGCCTTAAAGCGATTTCACCGTTCTGCCGCCGTCAACGACGAGGATGTCTCCGGTGTGAAATTTGGAAGCATCCGAAGCTAGGTATGCGCCCGGCCCTTCAATATCACTTGGATATCCTGGCCGCTTCAGCGGGGTAATCGCCGAGAACCGCTCGATGATCTGCTGTGCCTTGTCGCTGCCGCTTGTCATCTCAGTCATAATGAAGCCAGGCGCGATCATGTTCACGCGGACGTCGTATTCACCCATCTCGACCGCGAGACCCTTGACCATAGCCGCGAGTGCACCCTTCGCACCGGCGTAGTGCTCCATCCCCTTGATACCGTGGAAGATGGAGAGGCTTCCGCACACCACTATGGAGCCGCCAGGATCACCCGACTGGGCGCGATCACGCATGTGGCGGGTCGCTTCTCGCAAGGTGTAGAACGCGCCGTGAAGGTTCACGTCCATGAGCGCGTGATACATCTCGCTCGTCATGTCGGGGAATGAGGGCGCCGCTTGCGAGTAGCCGGCGTTCGCGAACAGACAGTCGACCCGGCCCATCGTCTCGACTGTGGACTTGAAAGCCGCAATGACAGCAGCCTCGTCGGCGACATCGACGACTTCTTGGTGGGTCCGTCCGGCTCCAGCACCGCGCAGCTGGTCCAGTGCCTGCTCGTTGCGGTCACCACGGCGCCCCCAGACCACGACATCCGCTCCCTGCTTGGCGCAACCCATCAGGAACCCAAGACCGATGCCGCTGTTGGCACCGGCCGCCAGAACCACTCGCCCTGTGAGATCAAAAAGATCACTCATTGTCGATTACTCCGCCACCGGATGTGAACGCAAATAGTCGGAGAAAAAGGGCGCGAGATCATGCTTGGTGTACCCCCAATCCTCCAGTGAATATTCGTGCTTGCCATGCTTGTTCTGAGGATTGCTGCGCATCCAACCTTCCATCGCCGACTGGCTCTCAGGCGTCCATTCATCTCCAAGCCAGTCATAGATCCGCCGCACCTCGGCAAGCGGGTCGCGAACCAAGTCCTTGTAGTAGCAGTGGTAGAAGTCTTCTGGCCGCTCCTTGCTGACTTCCAGTGCTCTCGCGGCGTGCAGGCCGAGTTGCAGCGGAAAGTACTGTCGCATGTAGTCGCGGTTTTCGTCGATCTCACTGAAAGGACGCCCACCGGCACGCATCTGCATCGAAGAGCCGAACACCTTGAAAGGATCGCGGTGGGTCCAGATCACGCGTGCGTCGGGAAAAGTCTTGAACAGTTGCCGGATGAACAACGAATCGGACGGCATTTTCAGCACCCAGCGACCTGGATTGGTAGTCTGCAGAATCTGCAACACGCGTTTGCGGTGGGCAAAGGCCGAGCTCATGTCCGTTAGCATCAGCCAGTCGTGGTAGACTGGCGTGGTATTGGTCACCGCCAGCATCAATGAACGGAAATCCTGTGCCAGCGCATGGACGCACTCGGTGGGACCATCGCCCGGCTCGAAGTGCGCGGCGGCGACTTTACCAGCGAACTTCAGAATATTCACGTCTTGGTCCAGCGCTGCAAGGCACCGCGGGTCAGTCCGAAGCGCCCCCGGCGCCGCAGGCGGAACTACGTTCGCGGCCTCCCAGCGCAGAGGCGTCCGGTTCGCAGGATCTGCCTCCATCAGGTAGCTTAGCATAGTGGTGCCGGTGCGGGGCAGGCCAAGGATAAAGACGGGGCGCTTTATTTCGCTTTGCGCCACTTCGGGATGAACGCGCATGAACTCATCTACCTCCATGCGATTGGCGAGCAAACCGACATAGCGGGCGTGAACGGTCTGGTAGCCGCGTTCGGTCAACCGGCCAGCCTTATTGTGATCCTCGACAAGAATCTCCAGGCCTTCCCGCCAGGAATCGCTGTCCGGATCAGGCAGTCCGCCTGTTTTTGCGCGCGCGGCATCGACGATTTCTTGGAAGTTTAAATCCATGCTTGGGTCCAGGTTTCTAAAAGGGCAGATCAGAACCTCGTTAACACCGCGACCGGACCGTTCGCGCAAGACGGATCGTTGTCGCCTGATGGCCGTCGTTTCGCGTTCGAGCCGCAACCACCTCAGGAGACAACGCGGAGGAGCGACTGAATGGCCCCTCCCGTCAGATTGTCTCTTGCAGGCGAGAAGCGAGAACTGCCAACCGTCGGCTCAGCCGCAATGCTGCCGGCGAGAGCGTGCAGCCATGTAATTGAAAGATCATCAGCTTGTAGGGAGGTCGAGCAGGTGTGCATTGCTGCCAAGTCGGCGTTAGCTGACGTAACCGGCCCGCTTGCAACTCATGCGCGGCAGAGAAGGTCGATGTTACCCAGATCAGATCTGTGGTTTCAGTCAGCCTTGCCGCGCACCCGAGGTCCTCCAGCAAGATTTCCGGCTTGAGCCGAAGCTGCGGATAGCCCATCTCCTGCGCAGTGGTGGCGGGAGCCTCGGTGCTCGCGATCATCCACGGGAATTCATCCGGCTTCTTGTCTGTATTGGCCGCCAGCAGTGGATGCCCAGACCGCACCAAGGGTGTGATCGGAAAGTTGGCGATCGGATGGACTTGAAGTGCATCATTGGCGTTGCTGCCCTCTGTCCTATGTTCAGCACTCACGAAGAACTCGATCTCCCGAGACAGCAGCAGGTCGCGCAGGTAGTCGAACCCACGCACGACGATGTGATGTTGCAGACCTGGAGCGAGTTCGAGTTCAGCTTGCAGCGCTTGCGGCAACAGGGCCGCCGCCGCGGTACGTGCCATCCCGAACCGGACGCTGGTCTGCGAACCCGCTTTGAGACGTCCTAGCAGATCTGCGAAAGATCGCGACTGCTCCAGCAGCTCATTGGCACCATCGGCAACGATGCGCCCGATGGCGGTAAGCTCAACCTTTGTTCTGTCCCGATCGAAAAGCTTCACACCGAGCAGGGCTTCGGCTTGCTGGATACTACGAGAAAGCGCGGATTGCGTGAGTTCGAGTTCACGGGCCGCGCGTGTGAAGTTCAAGTGCCTAGCTAGCCCGGTGATATGGCGTGCGGTGCGAAGGTCGATATTCACCAAGCTCATCATGAATGCTCCACTGATGAATTGGACGGATATCATTCCACGCCGCTAAGCTCAATTGAAACCCGCCGTAGAGCGGCCACGATCGAGAGGCTGTGCCATGATCTGTATGACGAAAGTCGAGACTAAGCGGGCGCTATCCGTCCCGCCGCTTTGCGCTATTGAAGATCATGGTTCCCAACTCCGCTCTTCGCGCGCCAGGACCGAGGACGCTCTGCATCCGGCGGATCTCTCGACAATAGAGGCGAGCGTTTCGGTGGCATCTGTGACCGCCGAACTGCGCAAACTTCATCTGAGCAGTCCGATCAGGAGCAGAATCCATACCGGCAAAGGCTACTGGATTGACATGAGCCTCACTGGCCGCATAGGAGATCCCCGCGTGCGCTATCAGAACCGCTGGCAGCCTCATCGCATGGAGAAGATCGGCTCGATCATGGCGCTGCGCGGCCGTGAGCCAATATATGGCGTCAGCGGAGCCGCGAGCGGAACCTCGGTGGTCTGCCGCATTGGACCGCAAGCCGCTAGCCGCTGGGTCCCCGATGACGACAATTGGACCGACGATCAGCTTGTCGCACTGCTCGATGTCACAAACGATAATGTGAAATCGCTGATGACGCGGCTCGCCGTGGAGCTTCGCAATCCGGGGTTCGCTGGCGATATGATGGTCGAACTCATAGCCGGGCAACTCATGATTGAACTCCATCGCTCGCGCCAAGCGACTATCGAGATGTGCAGCGGCGGATTGGCGCCGTGGCAAATGCGCCTCGTCGAGGAGCGTTTGAACGACCAGATGCATAACATTACTTTGAAGGACATTGCTTCGTTGTGCGGGATCTCGGTGCGGCATCTGACGCGCTCCTTCCGGGTGAGCCAAGGGTGCTCGATCGGCAGCTACTTGTCGCGAATTCGGATGGAACGCGCGAAGTCCGATCTTATCGCTGGGGAGAGCATCAAGGTTCTGGCGCCAAGGCTCGGCTTCGCCAGCGTCTCCAGCTTCACTTCAGCTTTCCGCCGCGACGTAGGTATAAGTCCTGCGACCTTCCGCCGATCGTTCCGGTGATCGCCAGCGACCTAGCCAGGACTCCCATCCGCGTTGCGATATCAGGCCATCTTGATCGCCGGCTGGACGCAATCACGTCACTCATGCTGCGGCTCCCATGTCCACCGTTGCAGCCGCGTCCTTCTCGCGCTGGAATACACGGAATGAGAACAGGAGAATAGCATGGCGGACCCAGAAACACTTTCGGACAAAGGGTTGCGGACGGCACAGATGATCCGCTCAGGCGAAGGGCAGGCCTCGGCGATCAAACGCGGCCCCGGCATCTGGGAAAGCCGCGGTGTCGGTAACAGCTACCTCGTCGTCACGCCCGACGGCGACGTGATCATCAATGCCGGTACGCTTTCCGATGCGCGGCGCTCCAAGGAGCTGTTCGCAGCGGTCTCGAGCAACCCAGTAACAACGATCATCCTCACCCAGAGCCATGCCAACCAGTATGGCGGCCTGGAAGTCTTCAAGGCCCCGGACAACATCGTTATCGCGCATCGGTTCTATCCTGATGAGCGATCCTACAACCAGATGCTGAACGCGCATTATCGCCGCGGATCGCGCCGCTTCTTCGGTACGATCACTGGCCGCACGGAGGAGATGGTGCCAACGCGCGAAGTCGCCGCCGACGTGTTGATCGGCGATGAAGGGCATGCCTTTACGCTAGGCAACCGCCGGTTCGAGATTATCTGGACGCCTGGCGGCGAGACTCGTTCAGCGGTCATCGTCTGGCTGCCAGACGATCGCATTGCGATCGTCGGCAACCTCTTCGGTCCTCTGTTCGGCAACCATCCCAACCTCAATACGGTACGAGGCGACAAGCCACGTTCTGCCGCTGAGTTTATCGCATCAGTTCAGAAACTTCGTGCGCTCAGGCCGGTGCAGATACTTACCGGGCATGAGGACATTCGCGGGGAGGAGCGCATACAGCGAGAGACCAGCAGGATTATCGACTCTGTCCAGTGGGTTCACGATCAGGTGGTCGCCGGGATGAACGAAGGTACTGATCTGCGAACGTTGATGCGTGAAATCCAAACGCCGAATGACCTTCAGCTCACTGAAGAATACGGCAAAGTCGCCTGGAATGTTCGAGCGATCTGGCATGAATATACTGGTTGGTTCGATCCGAGTTCCGGCACAACGGGCCTCTACGGAGTGCCGCCCTCAACTGTCGCTCACGATCTGGCAGACCTCGCCGGCGGCGTTGGCCCCCTTGCCCGTCGCGCGCAAGAGTATGTGCAACAGGGCAAGCCGCTCGAAGCATTGCACATCCTGGACGTAGCCAGCGCGGCCGCGCCGGAGGACTGCGCCATACGGGCCGCTAAGCGCGAAGCGCTAATGCTGCTGGACCAGCAGACCGGCGGCAAGAACCTGTGGGAACGGATGTGGATTTCGACAGAACTTCAGCAGCTCGACAGCTAGTCCGATATACCACCGCAATGCTAATTAAGAATTGGAGGACAGGCTTTGCGTGAACCCGCCACAGGTTTGGCTGCGGAGGAATGGCGCAAAGGATGGCGGCTTGTCCTAGCCTCCTCGCTCGGATTTTCGTTCTTCTCAGTTATGATGTCTGCGACAGGTCTGTTCATGGAACCGCTGTCGCAGGCATTTGGATGGAGCCGGACTTTACTCTCATCCGGCCCATCCATAGCTTCCGCTAGTCAAGCCCTTCTTGGTCCGTTCTTCGGACTGCTAGTGGATCGCTGTGGCACACGGCGCTTGGCGCTTCCCGGTGTCGCATTGACGATGGCCGCGATTGCCTGCTTCGGGCTGCTAGATGGATCCGCGGCCATGTGGACCGGCCTTTGGCTGTGCTTCGGCGTGGTCTCCGTCAGCATCAAATCGACGGGTTGGACAACGGCGGTAGTAGGCAATTTTGCGACTTCAAGAGGTCTCGCCCTAGCGTTGACGCTAGGTGGAACGGCCGTGTCGCAAACACTCGTTCCCCCGATCGGCAATTGGCTTATTACTGAGCTCGGCTGGCGAGCTGCCTTCGTCTGGCTCGGCTTGGGCTGGGGCGGCATTACTCTGCTATTTTGCGCGCTGTTCTTCCACGACCAGAACGACAATGCGCGCGTTTTGGCACGATCTAAACGGTCCGAAGGCGAACCAATTGCCAGTGCCCTCACCGGCTTGACGGTCAAACAAGCGCTGCGCCACTCGGCCTTGCTGCGCGTCGCCTTGTCGAACTTCATCGTCATGTTGCTGACGATGGGATTATCGGTGCATCTCTTCCCTATTTTGACCGAGGCCGGCGTGTCCCGATCGAGCGCCGCATGGCTGGTCGCTTTGGGAGGCATTTCCGCGATCATCGGCAAAGTGCTCACCGGCGTCCTCACCGATCGTTTCAGACCAAATTGGATCGGCGGCATCACGCTAGGAATTGCAGCGTTGGTGTTCCTGCTCCTTCTCGACGGCGTAAGAACATACCCTTTCATCATAATTGCGATGGTGGTCAACGGCTATGCGCAAGGCACCAAGACCCAAATTACAGGCTACCTCACGGCCGGCTATGCGGGGATGCGCAACTTCGGTGCTGTATATAGTTTCATGTCGGCGCTGATGGCCCTCGCCGCTGGTTTGGGACCACTTATTGCAGGAATGATCTATGATTATTCAGGTGGCTATGGACCTTTCCTGGTCATGGGTACAATCGGCTGCGCAATTGGGGGATTCATCGTTCTCACATTGCCGGATTTTCCAGAACATGAGGGGAAATCGAAGGCCTGATGTTACGCTCCAACTTTCGATCCGTAGATCGCTGTCCGGCGTCAGCGCCCATGGCACAGATTAGGGGTTGAGATTTAAGGAGGGTTTGGGCTTCGTCGTAGTGACGAAGGAACGAAGATGAAGCCCAAACCCTCCTTGCGAAAATCGCCAGCAAAGGCCTC
>NZ_JADZGI010000012.1 GCF_015865035.1 Novosphingobium aureum
CAACGTGACCCCGGCAGACGCCTACTTCGGAAGGGCTCCCGCCATCATCAAGCGCCGCGAAACCATCAAGCGAAAAACCATCGAACATCGCCGCTTGCTTCACCGCAAGCTCGCCGCCTAACATCAACCCCCAGACGAGGCTCGCTCTCCGCTAATCCACGCCCCGATCTGTGCCAAATGTCTCGACGACGGACACAACCAATTGCGACTCCACAGCTTCTTTGAAGTGCGTTGGGATGGGCGGTTCCCGAGGGCGTTGCTGTGTTTACCCACTGGGCTAGCACTGTACCGGCATAAGCAGCCTGGCACGTCTACCATCGTCCGGCATTTCGTGTGGGACTATGTTTCCTGCGCCCACCTTAAGCCGCATACCGACTTTCTCCGTGCAAGCGCCAAGCCAAGAGGGTAGGTGTAGATTTTATACCAGCATGTCCGAAGCACGAATTTTTGGATGAACATAAAATGCACGATGTCACGGAATTAGATCCGGTTTGCTTCTCATCGGATTGCCCTAGCCGGGGCCTCTTCGATCAGATCGCTGACAAATGGTCCACGATGGTACTAACGGTCCTGACCGACAAGCCTCATCGGTTTAACCTCATTCGTAGACGGTTGGAGGGCGTTAGTCAGAAAGCGCTCACACAATGCCTGCGCAAACTCGAGCGCAATGGGATGATCACCCGCCGCGTCATTTCCCTTTCGCCAGTAGCTGTCGAATACGAGATCACCGCGCTGGGCCGCACCTTGCAAGAACCATTGCGAAAACTTCACCAGTGGACGCTAGACAACCTTCCGGACGTCAACGCTGCACGGGAAGCGTTCGATGCCCGCCAATCGGATGACGGCTTCAGTGGTGTTCAGGTGGGAAAACATGCGGGTTAAGTCTCGTCAAACGGGTGGTAGGTTTACTCAGCCCTACCTAGGCGACCAAAGGTGCCTAATTGATGTTAGGTCTACAATGTATATCTAGGTCTCCAGATTTACTGGAGCATCAAATGACTGATCTGAAATTACTGACCGCGCTGAAAACCGACACTTTCGAATTCAAGAATCGAGTGTTTATGGCTCCCATGACAAGGGCTAGAACGCCCGACCATGTGGCAAATGATCGGACTGCACTTTACTACTCCCAACGTGCCTCGGCAGGCTTGATCATTTCGGAAGGCACGCAGATCAGCGAGCAAGCGATCGGCTGGACGAATACACCCGGGATCCATACCTCCGAACAGATTGAAGGATGGCGCAAGGTTACTGAGGCCGTTCATGCAGCAGGTGGCCTTATCTTTGCACAACTCTGGCACACGGGCCGTGCGTCTCATCCGGACTTCCATGACGGAGCTTTGCCGGTGGCGCCTTCGGCAGTGCCCTTCGAAAGCCAGGCCTTTACGCCTGAGGGGCCGAAGCCAACCGTCACCCCGCGCGCCATGACTTTGGAGGAAATCCAATCCACAATTGCAGACTACGAGGCCGCTGCACGCGCAGCCCAAGCCGCAGGTTTCGATGGTGTTGAAGTGCATGGTGCCAATGGCTACCTCCCGGCCCAGTTCCTCGAAGACGGTCCAAATAAGAGAACGGACGCTTACGGCGGGCCTATCGAGAACCGCGCCCGCTTCCTGCTCGAAGCGACCGACGCGGCCATCCGAGTGTTTGGACCTTCCCGCGTATCGGTAAGGCTTTCACCTCGGATTCCCTATAACGACATGGGCGATAGCGATTTGGAAGGCACATACATGTTTGCCGTAGAGGCTCTCGAGGCCAGGAAGGTGGGCATACTCCACTTCATGGAAGCGGCGCAGCTTCCTGATGGCCTCAAGCCGTTGGCCCCCGAAGCAAGAAAGCGCTTCTCCGGTGTGTTCGTCGTGAACGTAGGCTATGATCGGGAAACTGGCGAACAGGCGATCGCGTCGGGCTTGGCCGACGCAGTGACCTTCGGAACGCTCTTCATCAGCAACCCGGATCTGCCCGAACGCTTCCGTCGAAACGCCGCCTTGGCACCGTCTGATCCATCCAGCTATTATGTGGGCGACGAGCAGGGCTACACGGACTACCCGCCCCTCACTTGAGGCTTTCCGATTAGACTTCATTCGCCATTCCGTCGCGCCTCTTCTTCAAAGATTAGAGAGCGACGGGATGGCAATTTTCACTGCTTTTGTTCGCGCCAAGCACCCGAACGCGATCCGCTTAATCAGGGCACGGCCCGGTTGAAGCCGATAGCGACCCGCAGTTTCGTCCGCTTTTGACGGACATCACCTACATCCGCACCCTGGAGGGCTTTGCCTATCTGGCCGTTGTGATCGATCTCTATTCCCGCCGCGTGGTGGGTTGGTCGATGCAGAGCAGGCAGACTACCGATGTGGTGCTGCAGGCGCTGCACATGGCGGTATGGCGGCGCAAGCCGAAGCCGCGGGTGCTGATCCATTCGGATCAGGGCTCGCAGTTCACTTCGCTGGACTGGGCGGCCTTCATCCGGGCTCACAATCTTGAGCATTCGATGAGCCGGCGCGGCAACTGCCATGACAACGCGGTGGCAGAGAGCTTCTTCTCGTCGCTCAAGCGTGAGCGCATCCGGCGCCGCACCTACAAAACACGCGAGGAAGCCCGGCAGGACGTGTTCGATTACATCGAGATGTTCTATAACCCGGTCCGCAAGCACGTCAGGAACGGGATGCTTTCGCCAGCCCAGTTCGAACGCCAGCAGATGTTGAAAGCAGAAGGCGTCTAGAAAACTAGGGGCCACTCAACCCGGTATGCCCACCAACTGCGTGCACGTGATTACGGGCAACCACCCCGCAGCTTTCGCCAGTGGGTCGAAGAGAATACCGGAGCGTTCCGGTAAGCAGGCGGATGAGGATGTGGCGCTATAGCCGTGATCGTCAGGCCGGAGAAAATTCGGCCTGACCGAGAGATTTAGGTTCCGAACTGCATCGGCCGATCAACAAGGTCATCCACGACAGTGCCCGCTTCTGCCGCAGTTTCCAGAAAGCGCGTCAATGCTGCCTTTCTCGACTTGCGATCAAGCGGATAGCTGTGAAGAACGAGCTTCGACCCGTCCATCAACGCGTGAATGTAGCCGGCCACGGTATCGGCGGCGACGACCAGCGCGGCGTCGAGCGTGTGAATATATCGGCTTGTGATGGAGCCGGATGCGTGACCGAGAAGAGCGGCAATCGTGATCTCGGTGAAGCCAAGATCATTTGCCATGCTCGCAAAGCTGTGCCGCAGAACGTGCGGTGTGACATTCGACAGGTCGCTTTCCCTGAAGATCTTGTTCCAATGGTTTGGAAAGCTGCCGCACGGCGTATCGATCTCTCGGCCTGGAAATATGTAGGGACTATACCCTTCCAGGATTCGGCGCTCGTCGATCGCTTCGAGCACGGCAAGCCCGACAGGACGAACGGATTGCCCCTCTTTGCTGTCTTCAAGGCGCAAGCAGCTGCCGGCATCATCGACCTCGGACCATTTGAGCCCGATGATTTCGCCCCTTCGACACCCCGTTAGCGCGAGTAGCCGGATCATCTCCACAGTGGACTTGTAGGTTTCATCCTCGCCGGTGGTTCGAAGCATCGATCCCAGCTTGCGGTATTCCTCTTCGCTCAACCTCCGGGTCCGAACCGCGTCCTTCGGCTTGCGGATGCCGTGGGCGGGATTGGCGGTGATGATCCCCAATTCATCTTTGGCGTAGGTGAGTATGCCGCCAAGGAGACCGACGGTGCGATTTGCCGTGCCGGGGCCGCCCTTTACGATCGAGCGGCCGCGCAGCTTTCCGGTTTTCACGTTCCTGCGGGTTCGCCCGGACATGATGTCCTTCATCATGGCTGTCACATCCGCTTTGGTAAGCTGGTTCACTGGCCTGGCGCCGATGAGGGGGATGATGTGTTGGCGGATACGGCCGATGTCGGTGTAGCGTGTGCTTGCCTTCTTTGGACGACCGCGCTTTCCCAGAACGCGATCATTCTCCAACTCGGTGATGTAGCACTCGCACAGTTCTTTGACGCTCATGGCCTTCCGGGCTTCTCTTCGCTCCATGAGAGGGTCGTTGCCGTGCGCGACACTAGCCAGCGCCTTGATCGCGAGCGTTCGAGCTTGCTCGGCGGTGATCGTTCCATGCCGTCCGAGCTTCATGCGCCTGCGGACGTCGTTCGTGTTGCGATAGTCAACAAAATAGGTTCGGACGCCCGATGGCATCACGAAGGCGCCGAAGCCTTTCAGTTCGCTGCACCAGATCGTGTATTGCCGATCCCGTAGTTCGGCCTTGTCGAGCAGGGTTTTTGTCAGTTTGGGCACGAAGCACCTCCTTCAGAGGGCGCTCAAAAACTCACTGGCGACTCACCCCCTGAACGAAAACTCTGGGGTAGACACGAGTACATTCTAGAACGCCGCACGTCAATATTATCCTGTTAAAACAGACGGTTAACGTGCTCTGGCGAAGGATTTGCAAAATTAGCGTAAGATCGTTCGGATGGACTCCGAAGGCAAGCCTCTGATCTATACGCCGCCGTTGAAGGACGAACTTGAGCGCCAGATCGACAACAAGGCGGGGAGGAATTGACGCTCGCACGGGGCTTTGTCGTGGATGCCCCTGCTGAAGCTCTCGACAAAGCCGTTCTGCATCGTGTGGCCCGGGGCGATGTAATGCCATTCCACACAGGCCTGGCCACGCCACGACAAGACCGCGTTGCTGGTGAGTTCGGTGCCATTGTTGCTGACGATTAGGCCCGGCTTTCCGCGTCTCTCGATCAGGAGCGCCAGTTCGCGCACGAGACGGCGCCCACAGATCGACGTGTCGGGGATCGCGGCCAGGCACTCGCGCGTCACGTCATCGATGCATCTGCCAATATCGCGCCCTTTTTTTGCTTGTTCAGCCTAGACCTCTTGTAGAGGGGGCTTTCGTTTGGCGCGATGATTTCAGCAAAAAGCATGGCATTCCCCGCGTATTGTGCCAATCAGCATGCATGGCGAGGACACGCGATGCAGATGGAGAAGATCGGGCAAGCCGCGAGGCCTTGATCCTGGATACGACCGAGCGCTTGCTCGTCGAAATCGGATACGGCGCATTGAGTACGCGCAAGGTCGCGGCTCGAGCTGGCGTGACGCCGGCGCTGATCCATTACTATTTCAAGACGACCGACGATCTGCTCGTCGCGGTCTATCGGCGCGCTGCGAATGAAAGTCGCGCGAAACAGGCCGAAGCCTTCCAGCAAGGCGGAGTTGCCGCGATGTGGCACTCGGTTTCGGATCGCCAGCGAATGGCCCTGGCGATCGAATTCATGGCCATGGCCAACCATCGTCCGGCAATTCGGGCCGAGATATCGAAATCGGTCGAGCGGGCGAGGGCCGAGCAGCAGCGCGTCATCGAGCAGGAGCTTGCGCGCCATCCCGATGTTCGGCTTCCATTTTCCCCCTTGGTCCTGACCGTGATGGCGGCTGCTATCGGGCAGGCGCTCGTGATGGAAGAGGGCGTGGGCATCGGCTTGGGCCACGAGGAAACGCGCGCGGCCATGACGTCCTTGGTCCACCGGCTTCTCGCGACCGGCTGAACACCGGCACACCGGAAAAGGAACAGCGGGCCCGTGTTGCAGGATGCGGGCTTGCTTGAACCTTCTGCGCGAATCGGTTAAACACGTGTTTAACAAGGCGCGCGTCGGCCGTTAGTCTGGAGAGGTAAAGTGGCAAGCATCGTTGCTGGGAAATTCTCGATTACCCACGTCAAACCGCAAATCGGCAGCATCGTCGAGAGCGACAAGCAAACCTTGCTGTCGGGCGTCCACGGCGCCGAATTGCGCGATTTGCTCGAAGAGCGCGGCGTCCTCGTGTTCCCCAGGATCGATTTCGACGACGAGGAGCAGATCGCTTTTTCCAAGACGATCGGTGAGTTCGTGCCGGAGATGCATGGCAAGGTCTTCGCCATCTCGATGGACAAGAAGGTCAATCCGCAGGCCGACTATGTGAAGGGTGCGTTCTATTGGCATATCGACGGCACGATGCAGGACGTGCCGCTCTTCGCTTCTTTGATGAGCGCGAAGGTCTTGTCCAAGACGGGCGGTAACACCGAATTCTGCAACACCTATGCCGCATACGACGCGTTGCCCGCGGAGGAGAAGGAAGCGCTGGAGGGGCTGCGGGTCATCCATTCGTTCTACAATTCGCAACTCTATGTCGATCCCGAACCCGACATCGCGAAGATGGAGGAGTGGATGGCGCTTGGCACGAACGAATTGCCTCTCGTCTGGACCCACAAGTCGGGCCGCAAGTCGCTCGTGCTGGGTTCGACGGCGCAATATGTCGTGGGCATGGAGCCGATGGAGAGCACGCGGCTGCTCGTTCGCCTGCGCAGCTGGGCGACGCAGGAGCGCTTCTCGTACAGCCACCAATGGTCGGTTGGCGATGCGGTCATTTGGGACAATACCGGGACCATGCACCGAGCGATGGTTTATCCGTTGGATAGCGATCGGCGGATGCACCGGACAAAGCTGGCTGGAGAGGAAGCGTTCGCCTGAAGCGCCATGGATATCGCAATCACAGACGGATCGCCGACGTTGGAATTCGAAAAGCTTGCTTCGGGATTGTATCTTGAAGGTCTGGCGATCGAGGATGGCACGGCTTGGTTCAGCGACGTTATCGCCGGTGGATTTTGGGAACGGGCCCCGGACGGATCGACAAGGCGCTTCTGCCCCGACCGGCGATGGATCGGCGGCCTGAGTATCGCATCCGATGGCAGCGTGATCTCGACCGGGCAGGGTGGGATTTTGCGCAGCTGTCCGACGACGGGAAAGAGCGACTGGCTGATCTGCGAGACGGACGGAGCCGCGCTCGACGGCGTTAACGAGATCGCGCCCGATGGCCGGGGTGGCTTCTACTTCGGGACATGCGATCTGAGCGCCATCGCCGAAGCGCGACGGCCCGGCCCGGTCGCGATCTACCACGTTTGCGCCCAGGGAAATGTCCGAAAGGTAAGCGCTGATCTGGGCTTTACCAACGGCATGGCGCTCTCGCCGGATGGTACGCGCTTCTATTGCAATGAAAGCTTTGACGGAACCTATGTGCATGATGTGGAGGCCGACGGCCGGCTCTCCAACCGCCGCGTGTTTCTGGCGAAGCGAGACTGCGATGGAATGGCCATCGATCGTGAGGGCAATGTCTGGATCACCGGTTTTGCCTCGGGTCATATTGAGCGTATCTCGCCCGATGGCACTCGGCTCTCGCCGTTCGAAACTCCATTCGAGGCAATCACGCAGTGCCGGTTCGGCGGGCTGGGGATGAACGAGCTCTATCTTGTAACGGTCCCGCTCGATGCAGGGCCAAATCTGGCGGCCGGCAAGCTTGCATCGCAAAGCAAGTCCTATCTCGTGCGATGCCGCCCCGGCGTAACGGGGTATCCCATGCCGCGCATTTGCGTGGACAATCCCCGATTGAAAAGGGCAGGCGGACGATGAGCACGATCGCACTTGTAACCGGCGCCAGTCGCGGTGCGGGGCGCGGGATCGCGTGCGCACTCGGTAGCCATGGCGCGACCGTCTATGTCACGGGCCGGAGCGAAACATCCCAGGACCACCCCTTGCCCGGTACCATCCACGAAACCGCACAGGCCGTCACCGAGGCGGGCGGAAAAGGGATCGCGGTGCGCTGCGACCATGGCGACGACCGCCAGGTCGAAGCCCTCTTCCAGAGGATCGAGGCCGAAAGCGGCCGCCTTGATATTTGCGTCAACAATGCTGCAGCCATCTATGACGAGCTGACGACACCCGGAAATTTCTGGGAAAAGCCGCTGAAGCTGGCGGACATCATCGATGTGGGCATCCGCAGTTCTTATGTCGCAAGCTGGCACGCGGCGCGGATGATGGTGCCACGTGGTCGCGGGGTGATTGCCTTCACGTCGGCATCGGGCGCGGCACACTATGTCTACGGCCCCGGCTATGGCACGCACAAGGCCGGTGTCGACAAGATGGCCTTTGACATGGGCGTGGATCTCGCCGGAACGGGCGTGATCGCCTTGTCGGTCTGGATGGGGGGGCTGCTGACCGACCGGATGAAGGCCATGATCGCGGCCGAATCGGAAAAATACGGCTATCTGAACGATCGCCTCGAAACGCCCGAATTCACCGGACATGTCCTATGGGCCATCGCGCAGGACCCCGGCAACGCCAAATATCTCGGGCACACGATCATCGGCGCGGAAGTGGCCCGTGAGTACGGCATTCTCGATGCAGGTGGTCGCCAGCCACCTTCCTATCGCGAATCCGACAATGTCTGGCCGCTGCAACAATTCGAGAGAGTCATAAGGTGAGGGGAGATCATGCGATGGAGGGGCTCGAGGAGCGGCTGGAAGCGATCGAGAGTCAGATGCGCTATCTGATGGATCGTCAGGAGATCGAGGACGTGATCCACGGCCTCGCGCGCGCGACCGATCGCTTCGACGTCGAGATGATGACCGATTGCTTCACCGAAGATGGTTTCGACGACCACGGCACTTGGGCCCAGACCCCCGCACACGAGTTTGCCCAATGGGCCAATCGAACGCATTCGGGCGGATCCGTCTTGTCTCTCCACAATATCTGCACGCATGGTTGCGAGATCGATGGCGATGTCGCCCATGCCGAAAGCTATGTCATGGGTGCCATGCTCGACAAGGGGGGAGAGACCTGCCGCATTCTCAATGGGCGCTACCTCGACCGGCTCGAACGTCGCGAAGGCAGATGGGCCATCGCGTTGAGGCGGTGTACCGTCGATGTCGTGTTCAAGGCCGATGCCTCGATCATGGCAAGCGATGCATTTCGCGCCTTTGGCATGATCAAGAGCAGTCGGGACAAGCTTGATCCCGGCTACGCGCGGCCGTTGACCATGGATACCCCGGTGGAGCGCTGGTAAGGGCCTTCGCCGAAAGGTCGACGAAGGCGGGTCTTGCGATTTTGCCCTGATAGGTGGGGCAAGTTTCGTCGTGGTCTGTTCAGTCTTCTTCGGCGATCCGCACCTTGTCCGGCGTCAGCGCCCATGGCACAGATTAGGGGTTGAGATTTAAGGAGGGTTTGGGCTTCGTCGTAGTGACGAAGGAACGAAGATGAAGCCCAAACCCTCCTTGCGAAAATCGCCAGCAAAGGCC
>NZ_JADZGI010000013.1 GCF_015865035.1 Novosphingobium aureum
AGCGAAAAACCATCGAACATCGCCGCTTGCTTCACCGCAAGCTCGCCGCCTAACATCAAGCCCCAGACGAGGCCCGCCCTCCGCTAATCCACGACCCCATCTGTGCCAAATGTCTCGACGACGGACAATTCGCAATTTGTCCCCCGGCACTCGCGGGATCGTCCTATTGCTTCTGTACTTGGCCCTCGATCACTCTGACGATCGACCATTGATTATCGATCAGCCAGAAGAAAATCTCGATCCGAAATCGATCTTTGATGAGCTGGTCCCGCTGTTTGCCGACGCAAGACGACGGCGGCAAGTGATCATGGTGACCCACAATGCTAATCTCGTTATCAACACGGACGCGGACCAAATTATTATCGCGGAGGCGGGCTCTCACGTTCCCGGTCAGCTGCCGTCCATCAGCTACCTATCCGGCGGGCTCGATGAAGCCTCGATCCGCGAGCGGGTTTGCGGAATCCTCGAAGTCGGCGATGACGCGTTCAAATCCCGCGCACGTCGCTTGCGAGTCTCCATTTAGGTTGCCGCCCGACGCCATGAATTGACCTTCGTTGCGACCGCTTTCTCATGCCCGACTTTGAAAGGAGCCGTTTCGGGTCGTCCAACATAACTGCCGCTCGGCGATGATCGTTTCTACGTCCGCTTTCGCAAACATGCTCGGAGTGGTGGGACGACCGAGCTTGGGGCGCATTGCTGCCGGACGATCCTGCGCTTAGCGAATGGCCAATTTTTAGCTGAATCTGTCGTTCGAAGCCCAACCGTCAAACGACGCATTCGGGTCGGGCGCAGAAGGGTGAGCCTGGCATCGAGGCTCTAGCGAGGTTTTAGGGCTACCAGGCGCCCGAGGTCGTCATTCTCCACTGAAAGGGAAGCGGAGATTTCATTACGTCTACTCGAGTCTCCGCATTGCGACATCAATCTCTGCGAGGATGTGGGTCTAGCTATGACACTTGCAGCTTGCACGTATGCCGAGAGTAACGTCACAAACCATCATTCCACAGCGTCAATTCCAAGGGGGACCAGAAGGGGGACCCGAGCGAGGGGTGCATAGAAAAAATAATAATTTTAAGATAGTTATTGTATTGTTAGAGTCTTCTCGACTGATCCTTTCCGTTGTTCGACCGATCTTCAGGCCGTCGTCTCAAGAAGCTTGCCGGGCAATCAGACCGGCAGTCCGAACTGCTCCTTGATTGAGCGGGCGAGGGACGCATCATCCGTGCCTCGACGCATGGCGAGCAGCAGCTGCGCGTCCTCCCCGGCTTCGAACCGCAGGCGGTCGGTCGTGTCGGTCGCTGCAGCGTAGCCGGTCAGGATTTTGGGAAGGACGTCCTCGGCGGCAACGAAGTCGAACACGTCACGGATGGCGCCGGGAACGAGTCCTCGCGTGTTATGGTAACGTCGTTCGGATCGTGGGCGGAATCAGCAATGGCGCTCATCGTGTATCTCCAGTTGTCGAGTTGGAGATTACGTCTTCCCTATGCCGCGAATAGAGGCGTGATTGGGACCGAACGTCTCACCAGAGAGACGGTTCAAGCCAGACCAGCTGTTCCGCTGGCAGGACGGCGCGTTCGAAATGGGCGGCTAGTGCCCGCGCCGCAGACCCTTAGCTTGCAAGGCGCCTTAACTCAATCACGAAGGACTTGCCATGATCTACTCCAACGCCACCGTGCCGGTGAATCCCGAAGGCGAGACGCCACTGACCCGCGAGCAGGTCTGGAAAGGCCTCGAGCGCAAGGCGCGCGACGCAAGGCTGTTCCTTCCGCCCGGCGTCTGCACACGCTGCGATGTGATCGAGGAAAGTGCCACGCATTTCGTGCGCGAGGCGACCATCGCCGACGAGGACGTGCGCGAGATCATCGTGCTCGAGCCGCAGTCCAAGGTGACCTTCTTCCAGGCCAGCGGTCCGCGCGAAGGCGCGATCATCAACGAGCTGTTCGAGGACGACGCGGGCGAACTGCAGCTGAATTTCTATTGCTACCTCGGCCTGCGGGGCAAACAGCCCGGCGGACCGGAAGAACAGGCCGAACAGAAGCAGTTCGACAGCGACAAGGGCTACAAGGCCGCGCTGCTCGCGACCCTGAAGCGCACGCGTGAAATGCTCGCGGACGGCTCGCTATAGGCACGCGCTACCCTATCAGCAAATCTCCATCTTGAAAACGGAACAACGTTCCGTTTATATGTTCTCATCGCGCCGGCGCCGTTGCTGGGGCCAAGGAGTACTCAATGCCAGCACATATCAACCCCACCATTCGCTCGACTGCCATGGATCTCGCACCCGCGCTCTCCATGGGACCGCTCTCGCTGAGAGTTGAAGGCCGCGGCGAGAACTTGGCGTACCGGGTCACCGCGCCCGCCGAAGGCGACAGCCTGCCTCTCATCCTGTTCGCGCACGGTAATGGCCAGTCGCTCTACACCTACGGTCCGCTCGTCAATTACTGGGCATCGAACGGCTTTGTGGTGATCAATCCGACCCATCTCGATTCCCGGATGATCGCGCTTCCCGCCGACGACCCGCGCCGCCCGCAGCTCTGGCGGCACCGCGAACAGGATATTCTCGCCCTGCTCGACAATCTCGATACGATCGAGGAGGCGGCTCCGTTCATCAAGGGCCGGATCGACCGCGACCGCATCGCGGTGGCGGGCCATTCCTGGGGCGCCCAGACCGCCAGCATGTTCTTGGGTGCGACCCACCCCGATCCCGACGACGGCTCAACCGTCTCGCTGCGTGATGCGCGGGTGAAAGCGGGCGTGTTGTTCGCGGTCCCCGGCACCGGAGGCGAAAATCTGAGCGAGTTCGCCGCGCAGAACTTCCCGTTCATGCACCCGGACTTTTCAGGTCTGGAAACCCCGACGCTCGTGGTCGCGGGCGATAACGACAATGGCGCGATGACCGTGCGCGGACCGGACTGGTGGCGCGAGGCCTACGACCTCAGTCCCGGCGCCAAGGCGCTGTTCGAGGTAAAAGGTGGTGAGCATTCGCTGGGCGGCATTCCCAATTACGAAGCGCGTGAGACCACCGACGAGAATCCGGCCCGGGTCGCCGCGGTCCAGCAGCTGTCGACAGCGTTTCTGCGCAGCACCCTCTCGGGTTCGGACGCGGCTTGGAAGGCGGCGGTGAGCGATGTCCGCGGTGCTGCCGTGTCGCAGGGTACCGTCGAAGAGAAGTAACGCATTCCGGGCCGAGCTCCGTGATTGACGGACTGCGGGAGGGCGACCTGTCGGTCAGCCCTCCCGCAGTCCGTCAATCAGCACATCCAGCATCCGCTGACCAAGTCCGGTATCCTGCGGTGAGACGAGCCGAGCCACGGTCTTGACCAGATCATCGGCGGTCAGGCCATTCCGGATAACCCCTGCCGCGCGAGCGGTTTCGAGAAGACTGTCCAAGGCCGGATAGAACCGTTCCTCGAAATGCACCGGCAACCCTGCATAGGCGGGATCGCCCGAATGCAGAGCGATCGAGAATCCGCGCTTGGTGGCGATGAACGCTGCAAACCGGCGCAGCCATTCAGCCAGTGCTTCGAAGGGGGGGCGGGTTGCAGCCAGTTCGCCGGCCGCGGCCGCGCAATCATCGATCTCCTGCCGAAACACTGCCGCGATAAGGTCCGCGCGCGTCGGGAAGCGCCGGTAAAGCGTGCCAACGCCCACACCGGCGGCTTCCGCGATGGTCCGGTTAGGCACATCGATCCCTTCGGCCGCGAAGAGCGTGCGCGCCGCCTCGAGCACCGCCTCCTCGCTGCGACGGGCATCAGCACGCATTCCGGTTACCTGAGCCATGACCTGAAACGGTCCCTAGCCAGCCAGCGCAGCGGCGAATTCCTGCGGCGTGGGCGAAACCTCGAAGCCGGGTGTATCCTCTTCGATTGTCAGCCAGGGCTGTTTTTGCCGGATCCAGATATGCAGTGCAGGTGCAACCTCACTGCTACGATCGAGCGTGCCCACGCGCAGCACGAGAAACTCTGGCAGCGCGGGATTGCGATTGGCGATCCGGGTGAGGCAGGCGGCGCATCCGATATGTTCGGACGGCATGGCCTCCTGCCCTTCTGGCAGACGAAAAGTATGCCCGCTATCGCTGAAGGTCAGCGCGTCCTCTGCCACGATCGCATGCAGCGCGAACGCGGAGCCGCTCCAAGTCTGACAATCGACACAGTGGCAGGCATAGGTCCGCGGAAGATCATCCGCCTCCAGTTCGTATCGCACTGCGCCGCAGCGGCAACCACCTTCGAAACTCATGAAATTGTCCTTCTCATTTTTCCATTTCAACGCTGCGTCATCGCCCCAGTTTACATCGCGAGGCTTAGGCTGGTCGGTCAAGCGCGTCAGCGATGAACAAGATGCTTTAACGCAAGATCAAGTCTAGCGAAGCGCCAGGAGCCTATTCAAGCTGAACGTTTTGGTCCAACGTCGTTGCTTTCTTCGCGAGCGACGCTGCTAGCTACATCGACGGGGAAGAACTCTATGTCGACGGCGGGCTCAAGGTCTGAAGCAGTACCGTTTCATCGGCGAGACAATGAGTTCCAATTAAGCTGCTTATTGATGGCACACGGAACAGCTATTTCCAGCGGCAGAGAGACGGAAGCGGATTTCCGGCTCTGCCCCTAAGGAGAAGCATCATGAAGAACAGCGGCAACACCATTATCCTGACCGGCGGCGGCTCGGGCATCGGACGCCTGATGGCACGGCGCCTGCACGATGCAGGCAACACCGTCATCATCGCGAGCCGCAACATGGACGCGCTGGCCGAGACGGCTGAGGGCTACACCAACATTCATACGCTCGAACTCGACCAGACCGATCCGATCAGCATAGATGCGTTCGCGAAGCGGGTCCTCGACGATTTCCCGCACGCCAATGTCCTCATCAACAATGCCGGCATCATGCGCATGGAAGGCTCACTCGCCGCGAAGCGCGATCTTGCTGACGCCGAGGAATCGGTGACCAACAATCTCCTCGGTCCGATCCGGCTCACCGATGCGCTGATCGAACAGCTCGTCGCGCAGCCCGACGCGGCGCTCATCAACGTGACCTCAGGACTCGCTTTCGTGCCGCTGGTGCTTGCACCGACCTATTCAGCGATCAAGGCAGGCATCCACAACTACACCGTGTCGCTGCGCGCGGTACTGAGGGGTCAGGCCGAAGTGATCGAGATCGCCCCGCCGGCGCTGCGCACCACGCTGACGCCGGGCCAGGAGAACAACGAGCGCTTCATGGATCCCGAACTCTTCGTCGACCATGTGATGGAACTGTTGCAGCGCGATCCGACGCCGGCCGAAGTGCTGGTCGAGGAAGTCGACTACATGCGCCGGGCGGAGAAGGAAGACCGCTTCGAAGAGACTGTCGCCGGGATCAATCCCTTCCTCGCCAACCGCTGACAAAGATGTTGGGCTCGCGCATCCGATGCTCCTCCCGTCTGCTGCGCGTCTCTTCCCTCGCCCGGCGACCTGCAATGTGGGGCGCCGGGCGGGCCGATATGAATGGGAGCGAGCGCCAGCGAGGGATTGACGACCCACTTTCCGAGAATTGAGAGCGAACACGAGCGGGCTAATTGAACATTGACTGTTTCGCGGCTGAGGCGGATGGTAGCTATCACAACCGTATCGTCTCGTAGGTGAAACATGGATCTTGTCGCGCTCGCCGATTTCAACCTCGTCGCTCGCCATGGTGGTTTCAGCAAGGCCGCGCGCGAGGCCAACCGGCCCAAGGCCACCCTGTCGCGCCGCGTCGCGGAGTTCGAGGCCGCGTTGGGTCTGCGCCTGTTCGAGCGCGGCGGCCGTGAGCTAAAGCTCACCGAGGAAGGTCGTGCGCTCCACGAGCGCAGCGCGAAGCTGCTGACCGATCTCGACGAGACCGTATCCGCGATCGCGTCGGGCGGCGATACGCCGCGCGGTCACATGAAGATCAGCGCACCGCTGCTGTTCTGCCAGATCGCGATGGGCGAGGTCGCTGCGCGATTTGCTAATGCCTATCCCGAAGTCCAGCTCGAGATCGTCGCCGAGGACCGGGCGGTGAACATGGTCGAGGAAGGCGTCGATCTGGTCATCCGGATCAACCCCAGTGCCGACGATAACCTCATCGGGCGCGTGTTCTTGCGCGATTATCAGGTGGTCGTCGCAACGCCAGGCCTCAAACGATCGTCGGGACGCAAGACCGTGCCCGCGATCGTGCGCAGCACCGACTGGAACCAGACGAGCTGGCGCGTGCGCCATGCGGGGGAGGGAATAGAGACGGTCGCCATCGAACCGATCCTTTCTCTGTCTTCGCTGGTCATGGTGCGCGACGCGCTGCGCGATGCGCAGGCGGCGGCCGCATTGCCTTATTCGCTGGTCCACAACGAGGTCGAACGGGGCAACCTCGTGATGTGGGGCGAGCTCGACATGCCGGGTACCGAACTGTGGGCGCTCTATCCCTCACGTCGGCTCTTAAGTTCCAGAGTTTCCGCGTTCCTTGATCATCTCAAGGCGATGTTCCCGAATGGGTCGGCGGACGAGTTGGCTGCCTTCGTACGGTAGTGTGCCTGTGAGGTCTTCGTTTCGCTCACGGGATGGTGCGTTCAGAATGATGCTCTGCCGCTAAGTACAGCGGAACGCTAGTTTGCTTGCAGTCACCAAGCGAAGGAATTTCCCATGAGCATTATCAATCACGACGAGGCTTTCCGCGACCGTGCCGCCATGCTGGCGATGCGCGCGATGATCGCCGTCTCGGGCAGCTTCTTGATCGAGCCGGGTGCCCGCGAAGCCTACGACCAGCTGATCGCCCGCACCAAAATCGCCAACGATGTCGATACGGCGCAAGCCGAGGTCGGCGGGGTAGCCGGATGGTGGGTCACGCCTGCCGGCACGCGGGCCGAGGACGGCGCAATCCTCTACGTGCACGGCGGCGGCTACGTCCTCGGCAGCGCCGAGGCCTATCGCGGGCTCGCCAGCCAGATCGCCACGCGCGCCGGTCGCCCGGTCTTCGTCGTCGACTACGCGCTGGCGCCCGAAAACCCCTTCCCCGCGGCCTATGACGATGTCAGCAAAACCTATGTCGCACTCGCCGAAATGACCGGCGGTAGGGTCGCCCTGATGGGCGATTCCGCAGGCGGCGGCGCGGTGCTTTCGGTCGCGATGAACCGCGCCCAGGGAACCCCCGCCCCGGTCGCACTGGTCGCCTATTCGCCTTGGGTAGACCCCGCGCTCGAAGGTGAAAGCGTCAAGACCCGCGGCGATGTCGATCCGCTGCTCAACGAGGAGGCGCTCTCCAGCGGGGCACGCCAATATCTCGCGGGGGCCGATCCGAGCGACCCACGTGTGAACGCGCTCTCCGGCGATTTTTCTAGACTACCGCCGGTGCGGATAGACGTCGGCGATGACGAGATCCTGCTCGACGATGCCTTGCGCTTCGAAGCCCTTGCAGGTGAGGTGGGGCAGCAGGTCGACACGCATATCTGGAAGGGCATGGTCCATGTCTTCCCGACCAATGTCGGCATGCTGAAGGCGTCGGGGCAGGCGCTCGATGGGACCGCCGAGTTCCTGAAGCGTCATTTCTGAACCGAGATATGTATCACCCGCGCCTTTTCCGCCCCAAAGCGGCAGAAGGCGCGGGTCCACCGTTATTTAAGAGGCGCAGGACAGATTTCGGGTAGGCCGCGCGCAACGGCATATAAAGCCTCAGGATAGAGCGCAGGTGTCGCGCTTGTCCGCTTTGCGAACATGGCGTAACACTCGGAGAGCGCATCGCAACCGTCGGGAATCGGAACGCCGTAGAGCCCGTCCGCGAATTGCAGCGTCGCCATGGCGACGCAGTCCGCGATAGTTACGCGACCGCCAGCGAGGAACGCCCCCCCGGTCTCCCGGGCCAGCATATCCAAAAGATGCAGGCGGCGATGATAGGCACCCGCTGCGATCGTCGCAGCTTCGTGGCTCTGCTCTTCGCGTCCCGCGAAAGCGGGGCTGCCTTTGTGGCACCAGATCCCGAACTGCAGTGCGGCTTCGTCTACCACTGCTACGAGTTCACGCGTTCGCGCCCGCGAAGCCGGCGTTGCGCCCAGCAGGTCGGGTGAGGGAAACTGTCCGTCGTCGAGACATTTGGCACAGATCGGGGCGTGGATTAGCGGAGAGCGAGCCTCGTCTGGGGGTTGATGTTAGGCGGCGAGCTTGCGGTGGAGCAAGCGGCGATATTCGATGGTTTTTCGCTTGATGGTTTCGCGACGCTTGATGATAGCGGGAGCCCTGCCGAAGTAGGCGTCAGCGGGCGTCACGTTGTTCAGGCTCTCGTGGTAGCGCTGGTGAT
>NZ_JADZGI010000014.1 GCF_015865035.1 Novosphingobium aureum
GCCTTTGCTGGCGATTTTCGCAAGGAGGGTTTGGGCTTCATCTTCGTTCCTTCGTCACTACGACGAAGCCCAAACCCTCCTTAAATCTCAACCCCTAATCTGTGCCATGGGCGCTGACGCCGGACAAACATCGGCTCGGGAATGTCGATCTCGGCCAGCCCCACCGGGGCGGCCTATTGCGGCTCGAAAGCCGCCGTGCTGATGACCACCAGGACCGCGGCCCGCGCGGCCGGGCAGTACGGCATCCGGATCAATGCAGTCCTGCCCAGAGCGGTCGAGACGAGCATGCTGATGGGCAACATGACCGGCGATGACGACAAGGACGGCTTCCTGTCCCGCATGGAAAGCTTCAGCGCCCTGGGCAAACTCGCCCATGCACGGGACATCGCCGAGGCCGTACTTTTCCTGGCAGGAGATCGCAGCTCGGCCATCTCCGGAGTGGCGATCCCGGTCGATGGCGGGGCTATCCCCGGCGCCTGATCGCCGATCCTGTCAGCGGGCCTGAACGGGGCCATCGCGCAACGCTTGCAGTCCAGGTTCGTTGAACGAGCTTCAAGAGCTTTCAAGGGAAGTACGGACATGACGCTGACAGGCCGCGAGATGCGCACGCATATTGACGAAGAGGGAACGCTGACCCTTTCGTTGCAAAGCGTCACGTCTGGCGAACCCGGCGATGACGAAGTCATCGTGCGCGTGGAAGCCGCGCCCATCAATCCCAGCGATCTTGGCCTTCTTCTCGGCCCCGCCGATGTCGCGTCACTGGAAAGCTCGGGCGACGAGACCGTGCGGTTTCACGTACCCGAGGAGCGTCTTGCCAGCGTATACGGCCGGCTCGGGCAGTCGCTGCCTATCGGGAACGAGGGGGCCGGAACCGTGATCGCGGCCGGGCGCAATGCCAAGGGCCTGGAGGGCAAGACCGTCGGCATGATCGGCGGAGGCATGTACGCCGACTATCGCCGCATCGCGGCACGCGATGTCGCGGTGCTGCCCGAGGGGACAACTGCCGCCGAAGGTGCAGCGATGTTCGTGAACCCGCCGACGGCTCTCGGGTTCGTCGAGACGGCGCGCATGGAGGGCCACAGTGCCATCGTCCACACCGCCGCAGCGTCCAACCTGGGCCAGATGCTGCAGAAGATCTGCCGCGCCGACGGCATTCCCCTCGTCAACGTGGTCCGCTCCCCGGAGCAGGCCCGGATCCTGCGGAACATCGGCGCGCAGCACGTCGTCAACAGCCGGGACGAGGACTTCACTGTGCAGCTTACAGCGGCCATCCGCGAAACCGGTGCGACAATCGCCTTCGATGCGATCGGCGGCGGCACCTTGGGCAGTGAGATCCTTCACGCGATGGAACGCGCAGCTTCGCAGAATGCGTCCAGCTACAGCCGCTACGGCTCGGATACCTTCAAGCAGCTCTACATCTATGGCGGTCTCGATCCGGCGCCCACCACGCTGAACCGGACAGGCTTCGGATTTCAGTGGTCTGCCGGCGGTTGGCTGCTCTTCCCGTTCCTGCAGAAAGCCGGGAAGGAGACCGTGACGCGCATGCGCCAGCGTGTCGCGGCCGAACTCACGACGACCTTTGCGAGCCGGTATACCCAGGTCATTGGCCTTGCCGAGGCCCTACAGCCGGACGTGCTGCGGCGTTACGAGCGAAAGGCGACCGGAGAGAAGTACCTGATCGATCCCCGGCTCGGCTGAGCGCCGCACGCGCGGGGCGAACGGCGCAGGGGTCAGCCGAGCTTCGCCATGAGGCGCCCCGCAGCGCCCTGCTCGGCGGCAAGGTTGCGGTTGTAGGCGAGCGGCATGCGCGGGCTCTTCCAGCGCAGGGCATCCATGATCCCGGCCAGGTCCTCGCCGCTCGCGAACAGGTCCTGGTTGAGGCCGACCCGTGTCGAGTGTGCGGAGATGCCGGTAAGCACGCGCTCCAGATCGTCGCGGGTCAGGTCGGGGAGCGCCCCTGCCTCGAAGGCGCGCACCACCATCGCGCGCCAGATCGGGCCGATCGAGCCGGGATGGAGCGCCTTTTCGCCGACGGTGTAGTCGGTGCGGGCCGGGACCGCGGCCTTGCCCCTAAGCTTGGCGAGGTCCCACGCCTCGCGCCCCGAGATCGTCTCGATCCGGCGCGGCTTCACCGCCGCGCGCGCCTTGTAGCGGCGCACCTGGACGCGGCGGAACAGTGGCCCCTCCTCGATCCCTGCCGCCGTCTGCCAGGCCGCGATGGCGCGTACCGAACGCGGCGAGAGATAGGCCGTGGCCCCCTCCCCGTCCGGATCGCCCTTGCTACGCGGAACCGCGAGCAGCCGGGCTTCGGGATCGAGCGCTTCGAGGATATGTTCGAACGCGATGGCCACGAGCTCACTGGCGCGCAGTCCTGTGTCGTAAGCGACCGAGAGCAGTGCGCGGTCGCGCAGCCCGGTGAGATCCTCGCCTGAAGCCTCGAGCAGCGCGCGCACGTTGAGCCCGCAGGGGCGATCGCGCGCGACATCCTTGACCGGCCCCTTGAAGCGCAGCGGACGCGCCTGCGCCTGGGCCGAGCCCACCGCGCGCCGGTGCGCGGCGAGCGTCAATTTGACCAGCTCCGCCTTTGTCGGATCGGGCAGCCCCAGCAAATGGTGGATCTTGGCAAGCGAGGCCTTGTAGCGGCTGAGCGAGGCGGGCCTCGCGCCCTCCCCGGCCCGCGCCTCCAGATAGGCCGCGACCTGCGACGAGGTGGCAGGAAGCGCGGCCAGCCCCTGGCGGCGGCACCACAGGTCGAAGGCCTCGAGGTCGGATTTCAGGGCGCGGATCGAATGGGGCGAGGACGCGGCTTCGTAGGCGGCAAGAAGCGCGGCATCGAGCACGACACGGGCCTCAGCCTTCATCTTGACGACCGCCCAGCCCAGCCCTTCGAGCGGACGCGCCCGACGCACGGGGCCGAGGCCGCCTGCCGGATCGCTCCGACCGGCCGGCCCCGCGCCTGCGTTATCCCCGTTTTGCGTCACTTCCCCCGCCTCCTTCGCCGTGCCTATCCTAGCCTCTTCTATAAAGAGACGTCAAATCCGGTTATGCGATAACTGTAATTATCACCTGTTTATGAAATGACCCTACGACCAGTTGTGTAGTTATCCTGCAATCACTACACATCGGGTCATGGAGCCCTGCGATCCCTGGTCCCCCGAAGACACCCTCGACGCGCGCGACCTCGCCCGCGCGCAGGCGCGTTCAGCCCATGCGCTGGGCAGGCTCGATGGCCGGCTCGCCAGCCTCCCAGCGCTCGAAGAACGTCTGTTTTGCGCCGATCTGGTGCGCCGCACGCTGCTCGGCGCGCTCACGCAAGCGGGCTATCTCGATGCTCCGCAGCGCTTTGATGCCTGGTTTGCGGGCCTCGCGCGTGGGCCCGAGCGTGTGCCCGAAGCGCCCTCCTCGCCGCTCGCGATCGTGCGCGCCCTCCTCGCCGAAATGGCCCGCCATCCGTGGGAACCGCTCGCCCTGACAGCGCAGACGCTTCAGCGCTGCGCGCGCTTCGTCGGCGATGCCATGACCCTGTCGCCCGAGGAGCAGGCGCGCGAAGTATATGCGACGAGCCGCGCGCTCGATCGGGCACGCGCGCTGGTCGAAGCCCTACCCATGGACGCCGACGGCCCGCTCCCCTTCGCTGCCCTGGCAGCGCTGTGCACCGCGGCTACGCACGACCCGGCCTTTGCCCCGATGGAAGCGGGCGTTCGCACTTTCGACACAGGCGAGACCTGGGTCGCGCTCGCGGGGCTGCGCCCGATCACGCCGCTCTGGGCGCTCGATGTCGCCGTGAGCGCCCACCTTGCGCGGCGCAAGTCGCTGGCACGTGCGCTGCCGATGCCCGGTCTATTTACCACCGAGCGCCTGTTAATGGCCCATGCGGCGGATCGACAGAGGCTCCAACTTGCCCTTGCTCTCAATGTCGTCGCCACCGCGCATCTGGCGGCGCTCGATACGGCGCACGCGCGCGCCGCGCTCCTCACGCAGCGCCTCGCCGGGCTTCGTCGGAACTCGCGCGCGGGCGCGGCCTGGATTTTGCTGGCTGGGTTTGCGCCGCTTGGGCTCGACCAGTTGATGGACGCCATCGGGGTCAGCCGGCGCGGGACTTACGCGCTCAGCGCGGCGTTAACCGAAGCCGGATTGGCCGAGCGTCAGTCGGGTCAGGGCAAGGTCCAGCTGGTCGCCACCGAACGCGCGAAAGCCAAGGAGACCCCGGGCCCGGTCTTTTCCGGCGCGCTTGGCACGGCCGTCGAAGAATTTGACGACGCGATGGCCGACCTCGACCGCCTGCTCGCGCGGCCCGGCAATCAGGGGGCCACAGGAAGGTAAGGAACGCCGATCCGACGCGGCGCGCGCATGCGCCGTTGCAGCAGCGTGCGCACCGCCTTGCGCGCTTCGCAGCGCGCGGCGAAGGAGCGTTGCTTGCCCTGCCCAACGGACCCGATCCGTCCCCAGGTCCAGGTCAGCGTGGTCCATCCGAACAGGTCCTCGGCGACCTCGACCTGCCAGCGACGCGCGAGTCCGCGCACCGGGTCGCGGGCTTCCAGCGCGAGGCATCCGCCGGCTGGTGCCAGCAGCTGGTTGAGTGTCGTCTCGATGTCCATGGGACACGTTTTACGCGCGCGCAAAGGCCGCGATCCAACGCGAATTTTGAATCACAGGCCGCTTGCTGATTCACGCAGGCGATTACAGGATCGGCCGGCGGATGTGGACAGCCGCCAGGCCTCAAAACACCGCCAGTTCTGGATGACACCTGCCGTTGCAAACGGTAAGCGGCGTGCATGAGATCCCTGCTTTGTTTCCTGGGCCGGCACGAGCCCTCGCGGCAATCCATCGCGCGCGACAAGCAAGGGCAGGACGTTGCCTTGTGCACCCATTGCGCAGTTCCCCTGATCCGCACTTCTGCGCGTCGCTGGCGCCCTGCTGGCCCTCAAGGTTTGTAGATCCGGACAAAAGTATGACGCTCAAGAGTGCCTGACGGCCGGCACCAGCGGATTTGGACGGCCGATGGGAAGGTTCCGCTAGCCCAAGGGAACCAATTTTCGTTGCGTTTATTTCGAATATACGCTACTGAATTGCTCTACCACGGAGAGTTCCCATGACATTGCCTGCGCATTCAGAGCCGTTCGGCGGCCATATGCCGTCGGCTGATGACCGTCAGATCGCGAACCAGCTTCGTCGCATGCTGGCGGCCCAAAAGTCGGGTGAAGCGACATTGCGTGTCCATGAGCCGGAATCAAAAAAGCCGGTCGAAATTACTCTCACGCCCGCCATGTCTGATCTGTTTTTGGAATTGCTGCGCCATATCGGCAGCGGCAGCGCGGTAACACTCGTGCCGATCCAGGAAATGCTGACAACGCAGCAAGCCGCCGACCTCCTCAATGTGTCACGTCCCTACCTGATCAAGCTGCTTGAGCAGGAGGCGATGCCCCACACTCTGGTCGGACGTCATCGCCGCATCCGGGCCGATGACGTGTTTCGCTACAAGGCGCAGCGCGATGATGAACGTTCGCGGGCTCTCGACGAACTCATCAGTGGCGATGCCGACCTGGTCTGACCCGTGTTCGCAAACCGCTACACGGCCCTCATCGATGCCTGCACGCTCGTCAGTGTCTGGCGGCGCAACTTGCTGCTATCGCTTGCTGAAGCCGAATTTTTCCGCATCCGCTGGTCAGAGCCCATTCTGACCGAGACCAAGGCAGCCCTGATCAAAATGGCGCGAGAGCGCGGTCTCGCTGATCCTGAGGCCCGAGGACTTCGAGCGGTAAAGGCCATGCAGACAGCCTTCCCGGAAGCCATGGTGAAAGACTTCTCGCTGATTGGCAGCGCTCAGCTTGGCTTGCCCGACCCCGGCGACGAACACGTCATCGCCGCTGCCGTCAAAACGCAAGCCCAGGCCCTCGTCTCCGAGAATCTGAAAGATTTTCCGGCTGACATCCTCGGCCAACTCAAGATCGAGGCACGAAGCGCCGACGACTTCATTGCCGACACCATTGCCCTTGAAGAGGGGCGGGCGATCGCTGCCATCCGAAAAATGCGCGAGCGCCTGATGCGACCTGAAATGTCCCCTGAAGACTTTTTACGGGCCTTGGAAGCCAACGGCCTGCTCGAAACAGCTTCCGTCATCACGCCCCACCTCGGCTCTATCTGAGGGCTCGTTTTCAACATCTTCGACCCTTTCTAGTCGCTGAGCGGTCGATTTTGCGTCCCTAGGTGCGGTCCGTCTCCTTTCCCATTTTGGATGCCCAAGAGGGCCGGTAGGCGACTGTCGCGTTTAGAGAAGCGTGAGTGAGATAGCTGCCGATGGGACACATTGAAAAACATCTCTGCATAGGGTTTCTGACACATTTTCAATCCGTCGGGGTTTTCCGTAAAGTCGCCTCCCTGCGAATGCCAAGAAGCGCCGTGCGCGACGTATTTTTGACGGAATTGTGCGCCCGCTGTATGGAAAACATGTGTTTTGCGGCACTATGGCTTTCCCATTTCCCCAATGTCTGTGATGGCATTTCGGGATTTTGCAATTGGAAACAGGTTTTGGGAATGCGAAGCCGAGCGAAGACCGTCGGCGTAGTCGGCGGGGCGACTCTCCCGCTACGCTTTCCCAATCGGGGAATCTGAATCAACGCAAACTCTTGGATCTATTGCTCAGCCGTCAGTTCTCGGCAACGTCGGGCATGGACAGATACCCAAGTACGGCGCGACGAACCCTTATCATGAGCGGCGCCTGTCCTTCTTCGCCCCGTTCGCCGGCGGCATCGAGCATCCCCCGGATGATCGCCAGCACGTCGCCGGTGGCAGATGGCATGTCGGATTGCCGAGGGATATCTGGTCGGGTGAGGATGTCTGCCAGGATGGTCACGATCCTTGCTCTTACAAGCTGCGTGTCGGCATCGAGCGGCAGGCGCGCTTCCTCGAAATCGAGCAACCGTGCCAGGCGAGGGCGGCGCACTTGGTGCCGGACAGCGGCTTCGATGACGCCATCGAGAGCCCCCCGTCCGGTAACCACCATGCTCGCAGCCTCGACTTCCTCGACAAGGCGGGATGTTTCGCGGGCGATCAGCGCGCCGAGCAGCGCATTCTTGTCGGGAAAGTATTGGTAAAGCGTGCCGATGCTGGCGCCGGCCAGTTCAGCCACCGCGTTCGTAGTGAAACCACCATGCCCCTGCTCCTCCAAAATGCGAGCAGAGGCTTCGATGATCGCGTTCACGGTGTGCTGCGCGCGCACCTGCCGTGGCTGTTTTCGTGGGCGGGTGCGCTGATCCTTGGGCTGTACGGTCATGGGAGCCAATGCGAGTAGCTAAGGTGAGCAGATGCTCGCATCTTCCTGTGCGTCAATCAACAACGCAAGGACGCATCATGGATACCCGACCGACCGAGTTCGAAGCCGCGCTCACCATATTCTTCATGGTCAAGACCTCGCCGGAATGGCTGGGTTTTACGTTCGAAACCCGACTGGCACACGCCCGCGAGACCTTCCAACCCATTCTTGATGATTTCAAAGATCGAGTTCGGCTCAAGTGGTACGACGTTGAGTTCTACACGGCCAAAATCAGCGATATCTGGATGATCGAGTCAAAGGATCATCACAGCTACCAACTCTTCTGCGAGAAGCTACGCGAGACGCCGTTCTGGGACCGATTCTTCCTCGTTCATGACATATTTCCGGGTGAGCTGAACGCCTGGGCGAAGAATTATGAGGTCGAAGCCCTTCGATCATAGAAAGATGGACGACGTAGGCTCACCTCGTTGTGTTACTCCGCTCACCGCCGTTCGCGGGTAGCGGAGCAGCATCCTCACGCTCCTAGCGTAACGGGGGATTCTCGGATTTCGATCGCTTGTAGGAAAGGGCAATTGATTCATGAGCTGTTTGCTACCTGTCCGGCGTCAGCGCCCATGGCACAGATTAGGGGTTGAGATTTAAGGAGGGTTTGGGCTTCGTCGTAGTGACGAAGGAACGAAGATGAAGCCCAAACCCTCCTTGCGAAAATCGCCAGCAAAGGC
>NZ_JADZGI010000016.1 GCF_015865035.1 Novosphingobium aureum
AGCGAAAAACCATCGAATATCGCCGCTTGCTTCACCGCAAGCTCGCCGCCTAACATCAACCCCCAGACGAGGCTCGCTCTCCGCTAATCCACGCCCCGATCTGTGCCAAATGTCTCGACGACGGACATGGTTCGCCGCCTCCTTGTGTTTCATTGTCCTTGTAACGTCCTTGTGGCCAAGACCAGGCGACTAGCTTTCCCAAAACACCATCGTTCGTTGGAAAGCCGCAGGGCTGACGGCAGACAGGTGTTTTTCGACATGGCCGGTTTCGGGAACGTGCCTTTTGGGGCTGAACGACCAACAAGGGCGCAAAGAGGGCTAGCTGCACATGCCCATTGCGACTGCTCAGGTCAATGATGTGGGAGCTCTATAGCAGCAATTCATGAAGTGCGGTCACTACCGCACTTCGGTCATTCGTAAATTCAAACTTCAAAGATGTAAGGCCGTTGGTAGTTCCTTCGTGAACATTTGATTAGTTGCATGGCATCAGAAGGAATGCAAACTTGCGCGATTTGAAATGGTGTTTCGGCTGCCTGCTCACTTTATTGAGCATCGCCGCCTGTGCAATACCGCGTTCCACGCATGTCGGTCCGATCTCGCCGGCATCAATCTATGTGGCGATGGGGAGTTCTTATGCCGCCGGGCCTGGCATCACGACTTCAGCGGATCAGCCACGGAATAGGTGCGCGCGATCGACGGACAACTACGCTCATGTACTGGCTCGAAAGCTAAATTTGCGGCTCATCGATGTTAGTTGTAGTGGTGCTACAACCGAACATGTCCTCAGGCCGTGGAATGAATTGCCACCTCAGGTCGAGGCGCTGACGGTCGACACCAAGCTTGTCACAGCGACAATCGGTGGCAATGATGTCGGTTATTTCGGGATGCTGTGGTCTGCCTCCTGCACTACGGTTTCGGTGCCTGCCGCATCGCGCAATTTCAAGTGCCCCTCCCCCCCGGCAGGGCCTGATGCATGGAGCAAGGTTGAGGCCGGTATGCGACAGATCGCCGCCGAAGTTCATCGGCGGTCGCCTACCGCCCGCCTGGTTTTCGTGGATTATCTATCTGTCCTGCCCGCAACGGGGACATGCGGTAATGCTCCTATGGGTCCAGATACGGCCCGAAGCATTGCGGCGGTCGCTCAAAGGCTTGCGCGGCTCACCAAGCGTGTGGCAGCAGAAACTCAAGCCGACGTGATCCAGGCGTCGACGTTGTCAGCCCACCATGATGCCTGCAGCCGCGATCCATGGATTACGGGCTTCCCGACGGAGAGATCGGCACCTGGTTTCGTGCCCTATCACCCCAATGAACGCGGCATGACCGCTGTTGCTGACGCATTGATGCAGCGGCTCGTCACCGTTCCTTAGAACACCATAGTCGTTTTCAGGCAGGTGCAGCGCCGGACATGTCGACTTTCCGCATCTGCATTTTCAAAATCGGGCAGACTGCAAACCACCCATCCCGACTGCCGGCTGATCGGGTCGACAAGCGTAACCGGACAGGCGGCTTCCTGGCACGCCAGATCGGCCCTCGAGTGGCTGACTAGGGCGCGTCGCAGAATTTCGGCACACGCCCCAAGTCGGCCATTCAACTCAGGAGCAATGAGCGGCGGCTTTCAAGCTGTCCCAGCTTCGAGCGTTATGGCATCAAAATCGGGGTGAGCGGACTTAAGCAAATCCGTTGCATTCGGCACGTTCGATCTGCTTTGAGCGCGGGTCGAAGATAATTTCAACCTGCGAGCAGCCGCCGTCCAAGAAACCCGGCAGCTCGCGATAATCATCAAACCAACGAGCCTCATCGGCGGCACCAAACCTCGCCGCAGTGGCCGCGTCCTGCTGCTTACTTTCGGCTATTTCTTCCTCTGTACAAGGCCGGCTCGTAAAGTCTTCAAGCATTACGTCGCAGCCGATACCTTCGCTATCATTCCACGTTGGCTCGGGAGGAATGACAAAGACGGCGACAACCTTCCCGTCCGGTCTCAAGGCATAATTCCGCGAATATTGATCTATGGAACTTGCTCCCACGGGCAATTTCACGCTGCTCTCAATCTGTACCATTAGAGCCTGCTGTTCTGATACCGGCACTGTAGCGGCACCTGTTAATGCGATAAATAGCATTGAAGCGACAATGAGTTTCATCCTGTGAGTTTGCAGTCAATAGTGGCTGTCCGCAATAGTCGGCGTATCGGCAAGGCTGCTTTTGAATCCAAATTTCGAATTGCAGACTTTCGTTCCCGATTGCGGCAACGACCGCTTTCCACCCATCTGAGCTGCGGGTCGATCTGGTCCGCAAGGGAAAGCGGACGAGCCGCTCCCTGGCGCGCCAGATCGGCCCTTGAACGACCAACAAGGGCGCAAGCTGCGCGGAAGGTAGCCGGTCTGTGCATACTGACCTAAGAGCAGAGTCAGGCGCGGCTGCGGCATTTGCATCAGTAGCGGGGCGTGAAACCGAGCGCACCTTCGCACAGGCGACGGGTGCCTACTTAGCCCAGCAGCGTATCGCGCCTAGAAGTCATCCCGGAAGGACAGTGGTGCCGGACGGGGCGGTCCCAAAAGAGGGGCACCTCAGGCGGCGTACCGGAGTGTGGTCCACTGAGGTGGTCCCGCCTTCTTGGACAGTTTGGCGGCTGAGTTAAGCTAATCCCGGTTGTCGTTCATGCCGCCTGTTTGATCATCAGATCATGGGGGGCATGCCCCCCATGATCTGATTGCCCGATCCGCCGATAGGCCTCGACCGGGGTTCTCCCGGCGAGGCCCGAGTGCGGACGCTGGGTGTTGTAATAGGTGATCCACCGGCCAAGGCTGTCCGGCGTCAGCGCCCATGGCACAGATTAGGGGTTGAGATTTAAGGAGGGTTTGGGCTTCGTCGTAGTGACGAAGGAACGAAGATGAAGCCCAAACCCTCCTTGCGAAAATCGCCAGCAAAGG
>NZ_JADZGI010000017.1 GCF_015865035.1 Novosphingobium aureum
TGAGGGCACGATCACGGTGATCGGCCGCGAGCCCGAATACCCCTACGAGCGCCCGCCGCTCTCCAAGGAATATTTCGCGCGCGAGAAGACCTTCGACCGCCTGTTCATCCGTCCCGCGACCTTCTGGGCCGACAAGGACGTGACGTTCAAGCTGGGCTGCGAGGTGACGAAAGTCGATCCGCAGGGCCACGAGGTCACGATCACGGGCGGTGACACGCTAGAGTATGGCACGCTGGTTTGGGCCACCGGCGGCGATCCGCGCCGGCTTTCGTGTTCGGGCGCGGACCTTGCGGGCGTCCACGCGGTGCGCACCCGCGCCGACTGCGATGCGCTCATGGCCGAGGTCGATGCGGGCACGCGCAAGGTCGTGGTCGTGGGCGGTGGCTACATCGGGCTCGAGGCCGCGGCGGTGCTCACCAAGCTCGGGCTCGAGGTCACGCTGCTCGAAGCCGCGCCGCGCGTGCTCGCGCGCGTGGCGGGCGAGGAGCTGTCCGCGTTCTACCAGAAGGAGCACCGCGACCACGGCGTCGACCTGCGCACCGGCGTCGGGGTCGAGTGCCTCGAGGGAGATGGGCACAAGGTCACCGGCGTGAAGCTCGCCGACGGCGAGATCGTACCCGCCGATGCGGTGATCGTGGGCATCGGCATCGTGCCCGCGGTCGGCCCGCTGATCGCGGCGGGCGCCGCCGGGGCGAACGGCATCGACGTCGACGAATACTGCCGCACCTCGCTGCCCGACGTCTACGCGGTGGGCGACTGCGCGGCCTTTGCCTGCGACTACGCGGGCGGCGACGTGATGCGCGTCGAATCGGTGCAGAACGCCAACGACATGGCGACCTGCGTCGCCAAGGCGATCTGCGGCGAGGAAAAGCCCTACAAGGCCTTCCCGTGGTTCTGGTCTAACCAGTACGACCTGAAACTGCAGACAGCCGGGATCAGCGCGGGCTACGACGAGACCGTGATGCGCGGCGATCCGGACGAACGCAGCTTCTCGGTCATTTACCTCAGGCAAGGCCGCGTGATCGCGCTCGACTGCGTCAACATGGTCAAGGACTACGTCCAGGGCCGCAAGCTCGTCGAGGCGGG
>NZ_JADZGI010000018.1 GCF_015865035.1 Novosphingobium aureum
TTCAGCCTTGCGCGCCGAGTCGGCGATTCCTAGATTCCATCAACGGCCCGACCGGAGGCGGCAACCTCCGGCCAGGCCTGACCACTAACCGTCTATTCAGGAGACGAATCAATGGCTGTCTCGCCGACTACCAACATGCCCGAGGCTTGGGCCAGTGCGATCGCCGATGTGAATGCCCTTCATCAACAGCTTACCAGCGCTGCGGACAGCATTCACACGCTAGAAGATCGCCTCATCGCTTCCGAGCACCATCAGGTCGACCTTCCCACCTCCACTCTTGCAGGTGCGACTTGCCAGCTCGATCGGCTCTGGGAAGACCAGCTTCACAGCAATGACCGAGCTTCAAGCCAGAAGCCGGCCATCCTCGACGGCCTCCAGCGCATCGCTGCCGCCTAAAAAATCAACATTACCATCGCTGGATCTTGAGCCGGCGCGGCCTCTGCGTCGCCGGACTGAACTCGCGCGCATGAAAGACACGAACATGAAGCTGCCTTCCTACTTGACTTACGAACTCCTCCGCCGCCTTGAGCGTCGAGCTCCGACGAAGGAAACCAACGACCTTCTCACCGCGATCGGCCTTAACACCGCTGAACCTGGACCTGCCCCTGATTTCGAGGAGATGGAGGAGCTTTACGACGGAGCCTGCCAGACCGGCTCTTTCATCCTCGACGGAACGCTCGACTTCCTGGGCTATCGGACGCCTCTGCACTTCCGCATCAGCTACGCTGGACCGATCGACGATGACGAACCTCTCGACATGCTGCGCGGACCAGCCATGCAGGTTGATTTGCTCAACTGGTCGGATGGGGAACCGACTTGGGTTCAGCTCGACACTTCGATCTTGAGCGAGAGCATGGTCGAGGACATCTGGCCAGCCATCTCTCTTCATGCAAGCCAGGCGCAAAGCTCCTAACTTTCTGAAGGTTAAGCCAGGATAGACTGTCTTAGAGTGCTTGGCGAAGTCCGATCGTGCCCATAGATGGGCAGCTCCTCATCAACATGAAGGAGTACGAAGTTGAACGCCGCCAAGCTCTACACCATCAACGAGTGCTGCGA
>NZ_JADZGI010000019.1 GCF_015865035.1 Novosphingobium aureum
GACGTATTCGATGGGGAACGATCCGACATGCAGAACTTCATAAACCAGTGCAATTCCTGGTTTACAATGTACGAAACGTCATTCCAGAACGACGTTCAGAGAGTGATCTTTATCCTCTCTTATATTTCGAACAAGGGGAAAACGGGCCAATGGAAACAGAATTATCACCGGGTTTATACGAACCCCCAGACAAAACGATTCTTCCCGCCTAGTCTTGCACAGTTTGATGCAGACTTCCAGAAAGCCTTCGGAGCCATCGAAGAGGTACAGAAGGCGCGGAAGAAAATCCAGGACGTAACCCAGGACAGGAAGGACATCGATGATTATAGCACCGAGTTCAACAACTTGGCCGGAAAGGCCCAGTACGACCGATACAGCGCGGACGGAAACGCGTTGCTCATAACCCTCTTCGAGAAAGGGTTACCCGAACATACAACCCGATACATCATCGGCGTTCGGCCGCTACCAGCGACCATTGATGAATGGCAGTCCGCTGCCTCGTACTATGAAAATACGTACAAGATATTCTTGAAACGGGACAAACCATTTGTCAAGAAAAAGGCTTGGCAAGCCTCGAACCAGAATAACGGACGCACTAGTGCTCCACAGACAACCACACCGAAAGATCCGAATGCGATGGATGTAGATCGAATGACCACCCAGGAAAGGGACGATCACATCAAGAAGGGAAAATGTTTCACCTGTCATCAGCCAGGGCATATGTCGCGAGACTGCCCGAAGAGGCCGAGGAAGCCAGCCC
>NZ_JADZGI010000020.1 GCF_015865035.1 Novosphingobium aureum
CTTCATACCTTTGCTTCAGACTCTAAAGACTCCTGTGGGGGACTTAAGAGTCTTAAGATGGATCTCTGAAGGCATTCTCTTAAGGTCTGAGTAGAGTTTCAGTCAAGTATCTTAATCTGCCAACTGCCCTTCACTTAAGAAATTGCAGTTGTGAGCTAGGTTTGCATGCAGATTAATCTGCTAGCTGCAGCAGATTAATCTACTGTGACAATAAAATGATAAGTCCAGAATTCGAACCAAAGGCCTCAGCACTGGTGAGAACAACAGCAATGCAGCATTGACTTGGGTTTAGATGGCAGGATTGGTAACCATTGCGCGAGCGGAGAATGCATGGTCGCATAGCTTTCTTAAGCCATTCTTTCACTTCCTCGGGAATGAGACCACAACAGTACTGTTGTGAGTAGGGATTATCAGGTCAATCATTTATGTGTGAGCCCAAAGCATAGATATTCAGCATAGAGCTAATGGTAAGCCTGGAAGAACTTCTGCAATCCCTCTACTCCAAAGACAATCCCGCCAACGACCCCGTCAGGCCGCACTATCACGATAGTCGTAGTCGCAGAATCAGTCACATTATACCCATTGTAGGCGTGCCCATCACGATCGGTCACAATGTAGTCCGCACTCACGGATGTAGGATTGGTCGACGTGCCCTGCGGGTGAATTGCAACCGTCTTCATTCTGTCCGACGGATATTCCTTGACCGCATCTAGCACCGCTCTAGTC
>NZ_JADZGI010000021.1 GCF_015865035.1 Novosphingobium aureum
TCCGGCGTCAGCGCCCATGGCACAGATTAGGGGTTGAGATTTAAGGAGGGTTTGGGCTTCGTCGTAGTGACGAAGGAACGAAGATGAAGCCCAAACCCTCCTTGCGAAAATCGCCAGCAAAGGCCTCTGCCGAAGCCGTGGTGAAAGACATTCGCCGACAGACGCGGCGGCATTTCTCGGCCGAGGACAAGATCCGCATCGTGCTCGACGGATTGCGCGGCGAGGACAGCATCGCCGAGCTGTGTCGGCGTGAAGGCATCGCCCAGAGCCTCTACTACACCTGGTCGAAAGAGTTCATGGAGGCCGGCAAACGCCGGCTCGCGGGCGATACCGCCCGTTCTGCGACCACGGGCGAGGTGCAGGATCTGCGCCGTGAAGCCCGTGCCCTGAAGAAATGCGTTGCTGACCTGACGTTAGAAAACCGCCTGCTCAAAAAAAGCATGATCGCGGATGGGGGCGACGACGAATGAGGTACCCCGCCGCAGAAAAGCTGGAGATTATCAGGATCGTCGAGCAGTCGCACCTGCCGGCCAAGCACACTCTGGACAAGCTGGGTATTCCTCGCCGGACGTTCTACCGCTGGTATGACCGCTTCCTTGAGGGCGGTCCTGAAGCCCTGGAGGATCGCCCCT
>NZ_JADZGI010000022.1 GCF_015865035.1 Novosphingobium aureum
CAGGTGTGCTGGGGTGTACACCGCTTCTGGAGAGGGGGGGCAGAAGATAGGATCCATAATGACTCCTATTCTAAATAAATTGTTTGCTTATAAGCCATTGTGGAGGAAAAACACCCAGAACAAGGCTATAGCACACGGCCGTACGTCGCCTCCAATGTACGGCAGACCAGGGGAAAGGAGCGCAAAGAACAATTTCATCTTATTAATGAGATTGGGTGGTTAATAACCCTAATAATTGTACGGGAACTCTGAGAGTCGAACTCAGGACTTTTTTGAAGTACTCGTTTTCAAGACGAGCGCAATAAACCACTCTGCCAAGTGCCCTAAATCGTGTTGATTTTTACACACCGGTCCAGAGGCCGGAAATACACTAATAAGGACGAAGGGAATCGAACCCTTATATTATTTGTTATGAGCAAACTTCATTACCATTATGATACAGCCTTACCATTATAGCTTTTCGCTCGGTAGGTTTTCCAGAGGCCCGGCCCTTGCGCTTGTCTTATTAGCCTCTTGTCTGCACACCGTAGGAAAAACTCTTCCGAGATTACGCCGGGGCCCTTGCCGCAGGGGGTATAGCACGCCTTTCCTGTACAGAATTTACCCGCTTGAAGG
>NZ_JADZGI010000023.1 GCF_015865035.1 Novosphingobium aureum
TGTGTGTGTAGTGGGGTTGGTTTTGGGTGCTGATTGGGGGGGTGGCTGGGGAGGGGATTGAATGTCGCATGTTGTCGCCCTAGCGGAATGTGCGCCAAAGTCGCGCATAGCGCGGTGTGAATCATGGGGGTTCCTGTCCCCGCGGCTGGGTGTTATGTGTTCCTGTAGAGTTTCGAGGAGTTCTCCCCTCATCCTCGGTGCGATCACTGCCGGTCATTTATGTGGTGCCCGAAGGCTGATTTGTTTCTCTATAGACATAGGAGGTTCTGTTGATGGTTTCGGTTTCGTTTTCGGTCAACGTCGTAGTTGACATCGGAGGGATTTCTCCGAATCGTTCGAACGCTTCACGCGTTATTTCCCAAGCGGTCGTTCTTGCGGAGGGGTATACTTCTACCCACTTCGATGCCCTATCTTCTCTTGGAATGACAACAATTCCCCCGCGGTTACGGAAGGCTCCAATGGTGTCAGTCCACTCGTATCGGTTGAGTCTGTAGACTCCCTGAATGTCCTCGGGCAAGAGTTCAATCAGTCGTGCTGGGAATTCTGGTCCAAATATCATGTGCCCTTACACCG
>NZ_JADZGI010000024.1 GCF_015865035.1 Novosphingobium aureum
GTTCTATCTGGGGCATTATTTCTTTATTTTACAGGATTTATCCGGGCTTCTACAATGTCCATACCGCTACACTACATAGTTAGTGCCCACATCTAGCACCCCTTTCCCTTAGCACCTGGAGGTAGCACATGGCATTGTAAGTGCCGTGCTCTGGTCACGTGTTAATAGCTTATCTATGCACCATTATGCCAGTGCCATTACTGGCATCTGGCTGAGTACACTACTATATGTAAGTAGTTACTCCACGTCACGATATTTACGCCGTCCCATTAGTTACACCATTACTGGTTAATGCTTAGACCATGTACTTTAGGGTAGACATGACAACTCTGCTGTGTATCATGTATATATACTATGCCCTAGTTATGAGCTTACCTCATGACTAGTGTTCTCCATCTATGCATATGCTTGTATGCCTTAGCGACTACTCCCTGCATGCCACCTGCCCTCTATCTCTATGACATGCTAGTCTGGTTGTGTCAGCCTCAGCACTTGATGTCATGCCTCCTACATAGGACTTGCGCCCTACAGGGGACTACACCTTCTTGTGTATCCCAGGGTAGATTATAGG
>NZ_JADZGI010000025.1 GCF_015865035.1 Novosphingobium aureum
ACGGAGCCAACTCTGTCCTCGTTTCATGTTTATCCTTCACTCGCTGATAGATTGCGTTCAACCGCCATCATTCCTATCTATCGTCTCGGATATATCACTACATACTTAGCAAACGTTTGGTACTATAGCGTAGATAGTAGCGGTGACATCTGGGATGGACTTGACCCCTAAAACCTCGCGTAGTATATAAACTCATGTACTTACTGTCGTAGCTCTTCAGCTCGACCTTGTTGTACAAACAAGAAGTCCTATACTCGTTCTCAAACGTAGGAAACTACGCTCAGTATTTCTCTCTCGAGCAACCGAACGACTAAGTCCTCGAAGTGCACTCAGACTTCTCGGGCTTAGGCGAGTTTAATATTCTATTTAACTCGCACTCCGAACAGATTATATCCTCTAACGCGTATTGGATATTAACCGATCTCCTAAGAACTTCACTTAGGGCTTGAAGGCATCTAACGAGTATTTGCCTTGCACACGGCAACGAGCCTACATGCAGAAGAACGATCTATATTCGCGACTCGAATATACGAACGGGTATTCGACCCGTAACAC
>NZ_JADZGI010000026.1 GCF_015865035.1 Novosphingobium aureum
GATCTGGGAAATTACCCCCTCTTCAAGACTTTTCATCCCAAAAAGTGGTCTACTTACTTCCCTGTGGATCTAAAAGCGCCAGTACCTCGTTGAGTGCGTCGGAATGCAAAGTATCCCTTGCCATGAAGCGTGATGTGAGGATTTTTTGCCATCTCACAGATCAACTGAGCGATCTTATCTCCTGCTTTGATATCATATAATGTGTCACTATGATTTTGCAGCATTATGATAACTTCTCCCTGATAATCGTGGTTGATTACACCACCCATTACGTCTATGCCTTTTCTAACTAGGCTGGACCGTGGAGCGATGTGTCCGTAGGTGCCAAAAGTAACTTGGAGCTAAGGGGTTGCTTGAGAAGTTGCCAGGCGAGAACATGTTGGCGAGGTGTCCGTCATATATCAGAAGGGAATAGCGGAACAGCGACGCAAACGACGCTGTACACGATGCTGCACATCGTCTGTCGTGACAAGCGACATTGAGTGAGAAAGAGTGTGTTGTCATGTGTCACAAGCCGATTTCTTTTGCCTAGCCAATGAC
>NZ_JADZGI010000027.1 GCF_015865035.1 Novosphingobium aureum
GCTGACCTACGGGTGGCAGCAGTAGGGAATCTTCCACAATGGACGCAAGTCTGATGGAGCAACGCCGCGTGAGTGAAGAAGGTTTTCGGATCGTAAAGCTCTGTTGTTGGTGAAGAAGGATAGAGGTAGTAACTGGCCTTTATTTGACGGTAATCAACCAGAAAGTCACGGCTAACTACGTGCCAGCAGCCGCGGTAATACGTAGGTGGCAAGCGTTGTCCGGATTTACTGGGTGTAAAGGGCATGTAGGCGGGAGAGCAAGTCAGATGTGAAATCTATGGGCTTAACCCATAAACTGCATTTGAAACTGTTCTTCTTGAGTATCGGAGAGTCAGGCGGAATTCCTAGTGTAGCGGTGAAATGCGTAGATATTAGGAGGAACACCAGTGGCGAAGGCGGCCTGCTGGACGACAACTGACGCTGAGGCGCGAAAGCGTGGGGAGCAAACAGGATTAGATATCCCAGTAGTCGTTCGAC
>NZ_JADZGI010000028.1 GCF_015865035.1 Novosphingobium aureum
GCTGACCTACGGGTGGCAGCAGTAGGGAATCTCCGGCAATGGACGAAAGTCTGACCGAGCAACGCCGCGTGAGTGAAGAAGGTTTTCGGATCGTAAAACTCTGTTGTTAGAGAAGAACAAGGATGAGAGTAACTGTTCATCCCTTGACGGTATCTAACCAGAAAGCCACGGCTAACTACGTGCCAGCAGCCGCGGTAATACGTAGGGGGCGAGCGTTGTCCGGAATTATTGGGCGTAAAGGGCGCGTAGACGGCTGTGTAAGTTATAGGTGAAAGCCCAACTTTCAAGGTTGGAACTGCCTGTAATACTGCATGGCTTGAGTGCAGGAGAGGGAAGCGGAATTCCTAGTGTAGCGGTGAAATGCGTAGATATTAGGAGGAACACCAGTGGCGAAGGCGGCTTTCTGGACTGTAACTGACGTTGAGGCGCGAAAGAGTGGGGAGCAAACAGGATTAGATACCCCAGTAGTCGTTCG
>NZ_JADZGI010000029.1 GCF_015865035.1 Novosphingobium aureum
GAACGACTACCGGGGTATCTAATCCTGTTTGCTCCCCACGCTTTCGCGCCTCAGTGTCAGTTACAGACCAGGAAGCCGCCTTCGCCACTGGTGTTCCTCCATATCTCTACGCATTTCACCGCTACACATGGAATTCCACTTCCCTCTTCTGCACTCAAGTTGACCAGTTTCCAATGACCCTCCACGGTTAAGCCGTGGGCTTTCACATCAGACTTAATCAACCACCTGCGCGCTCTTTACGCCCAATAATTCCGGATAACGCTCGCCACCTACGTATTACCGCGGCTGCTGGCACGTAGTTAGCCGTGGCTTTCTCATAAGGTACCGTCACACTCTAGCCATTTCCTACTAAAGTCGTTCTTCCCTTATAACAGAATTTTACAACCCGAAGGCCTTCATCATTCACGCGGCGTTGCTCGGTCAGGCTTTCGCCCATTGCCGAAGATTCCCTACTGCAGCCTCCCGTAGGT
>NZ_JADZGI010000030.1 GCF_015865035.1 Novosphingobium aureum
CTGTAAAGGCGTTCTGTTCATCTTAACATCTTAACTAAAGATGAAGAAAGTAAAGTAAAATAAAACATATAGACTGACACTTCAAGGCTATAGCAGAAGAGTATTTGAAGTTTAAGGAAAATGGGTAATTTGCAAGAAGCGCAAAATCAATAGTTTCTTCAACGACTATACGCTTATAATTTAAAATATATAGTTTATATGAAAAATTGTGACAAAGTCTTTCAATAGAAAGTCCGATTAATGCAGGGTCTCAATTCCTTTGCTATTTGCTCGTTGATCCCGTGCTACGTACACAAATCTGTACAGGAGTACACGAGGGATAAGGGAATGAAGCAATGCACGCTATAGCACAAAAATAAATTGAACCCTCAATCAGGACCGCGGCTCTTATTCTCGCATGCCGTACTTGCATGTCCAGGAGCAGCGCTTCGTTCGGGAGGTAGCTATTCTGATAATAAACGTAATGT
>NZ_JADZGI010000031.1 GCF_015865035.1 Novosphingobium aureum
TTGCGGGGGAGCGCGCAGCAGCGGCACGATGTGCGGGCTGCTCCCGAGCGCGAAGGGGACGCCGGAGAACCAGACGGGCGGGAGGTCCGGCGACAGGACGGGGCTGGCTGCGACCTCGACGGGGATGACGGTCGCGGGGGCGTCGCGCTCGGGAAAGTGGGAGATGAGGGGCGTGCCCGGTGGAGGCAGGATGAGGGAGAACTCGGATGCGAGAGACGTGAGAGGCGTCTGTTTGGGGCCAACCGCAATCAAGAGGTTGGTGTCTTTTGCGAGCAGTGAGACCAGCGACTGGGGTGTGATGTCTTGGGAGTAAGCTGTGCCGCAGGTCAGAATGATTGGTCCCATCTCGCAGAAGGACGGTCTCTCGTGCGCATGCAATGAGTGATGCAAGTAGCATGAAGAGCGTGATCTATTCTGAGCGCGACGTTCCAGCGACCGTGCATGCGCGGGCTCAGGCATAAGTC
>NZ_JADZGI010000032.1 GCF_015865035.1 Novosphingobium aureum
ACCTACGGGCGGCAGCAGTGAGGAATATTGGTCAATGGTCGAGAGACTGAACCAGCCAAGTCGCGTGAGGGAAGACTGCCCTATGGGTTGTAAACCTCTTTTCTACTGGGAGAATAAGCCTTATGTATAAGGTGATGACAGTACAGTAGGAATAAGCATCGGCTAACTCCGTGCCAGCAGCCGCGGTAATACGGAGGATGCGAGCGTTATCCGGATTTATTGGGTTTAAAGGGTGCGTAGGCGGCTTTATAAGTTAGTGGTAAAATTTCGGAGCTTCACTCCGGTCCGCCATTAAAACTGTAGAGCTAGAGAATGGACGAGGTAGGCGGAATAAGTTAAGTAGCGGTGAAATGCATAGATATAACTTAGAACTCCGATAGCGAAGGCAGCTTACCAGACCATAACTGACGCTGATGCACGAGAGCGTGGGTAGCGAACAGGATTAGATACCCGTGTAGTCGTT
>NZ_JADZGI010000033.1 GCF_015865035.1 Novosphingobium aureum
GGATGGAGGCGGTCAACCCACATGCCACCGCCCGCTTTGCGAACATCTTCGATCTCGAAGCCGAAAGCAGTAGGGTTGTCCATGGCTTTGCTGAAAGTCTCCCATGAGGAATAGATCAGGACAGTGGACAGAGGATGGGACGAGGCAAACTGTGCGGCGCCTTCCCTGAGATAGATGTTCCATAATTCGCAGGATGGCTGTCGTGATGATGACTGTAAGGATTTCGGTTTATTCCCTGTGTGCAGCATACGCTTCTGAGATGGGTGCAGACTTGTGACAACCAGGATTTACGGTACCTGCCGGGGATCTGTGAATAGGTGGGAGATCCACGAGCAAGAAATTGCGCGCTCCCGTATTGTATAGCTCGTCTTGCAAATCAAACAGCTCAGCTACGAATTTGGAACGGTTTCGGCATTTGCGAAGCTAGACCGCTGGGCTGTTAATAACGGCATTCTGAGG
>NZ_JADZGI010000034.1 GCF_015865035.1 Novosphingobium aureum
CAGCAGTAGCATGCCAACCAGTTCTTTCTTCAACACCAGCAGCAGCACGGTGATCATTAGCTTCCCGACGAACCTCTCGAGTTCAGCCTCGCTATCGTTCACTTCGCTCAGCACGCTTACCTCGTCGTCTTCGGTCTCTAAGTACACCCCGACGGTGGAATCTCAATATTCGTTCTTGACGCAGTCCTCGCTCATCCTTAACACGCCGACATCAAGTTCCACGCCATTGTCGTCGTCTTCATTGTCGCAGTCCTCCACGATCACCACCCCTGACCCGCCCCCCTCCATTGTGTCGATCGCGAGCAGCAGCGTGACAGCCACCGCGAGTCCGTCGTCTGCTCCTCTGCCTGCAGGACTGCCTGCGCGTATTTATCCATCGCCCGTTGTTCAACCAGACGAAGTACCATCGAATTACTCGTTGATCAGCTTACTCTTCCAGAACACACTGAACTGG
>NZ_JADZGI010000035.1 GCF_015865035.1 Novosphingobium aureum
GCGTACGAACGGCCACTTTCCTTCTACAATAAGACGAGGTGAGCGCATAGATATGCCACACCGCTGGGTTTGAGACGTCACTGAATTTGGTATTTGAGACAACGAAGGATTTGTAGCACCGCAAAATTTGAGTGATGAGCCAGGTGAGCTGGCCTGGAAAATATGTCACAGTGGCAGGAGCGATAGAAATTTTGACAGTGCAGGAGCTTCTCGGCAAGGAGCGAATCTATCGTGCTCCGTTGCGTAGCCCCGACTAGAACAGGCACAGCGCGACCGCACAGCTAGCGTAGTTGGCTGCTGCCACAATATCCAGAGCTTCGGAGAGCATGTTTGAAATTAGCCTAAAGAATTACGAGATGCCTACATTCCTAAAGAGGGCTGCTCACCTCATGTGCAGTACTAGTGTAGCTGCGTATGTTACGGAGAAGGAAATG
>NZ_JADZGI010000036.1 GCF_015865035.1 Novosphingobium aureum
GGCGAATAGACCGAGAAGCTACCATACTACTACGATATCCGAAGACCCAGAAAACGCGAAAAGTCCGATTCCTCGTAGGATCAATCGGAACAGAAAATATGATTCTAGAGTATGGATGGCTAAAAGACGAAAACCCCACAATCGACTGGAAGGACCAAACAGTCGATGTACGATCGATACTAGGGGCAGAAGAAAAGAAACAGGAAACCACGATCCCAACGGACATGGTAGAACTGGTAGTTGCCCCAGAAGGAAAAATTCCAACAAGGGGAACCCAAGAAGCCGCAGGATACGACCTTTATGCCGCAGAAGAAACCGAGATCCCCGCCGGAGGATGGAAACTCGTCTCCACAGGAGTAAAAATGAAGATCCCGAAAGGATCGTATGGAAGGTTGGCCGGGCGATCCGGCAACACCCTCAGACACGGAT
>NZ_JADZGI010000037.1 GCF_015865035.1 Novosphingobium aureum
TCGCACCTGCCGGCCAAGCACACTCTGGACAAGCTGGGTATTCCTCGCCGGACGTTCTACCGCTGGTATGACCGCTTCCTTGAGGGCGGTCCTGAAGCCCTGGAGGATCGCCCCTCGGCGCCGAGCCAGGTGTGGAACCGCATCGGCGAGGATATCCGCGCGCAGATCGTCGAGATGGCGCTTGATGCGACCGAACTCTCCCCCCGCGAACTGGCCGTGCGCTTCACCGACGAGAGGCGCTACTTCGTGTCGGAA
>NZ_JADZGI010000038.1 GCF_015865035.1 Novosphingobium aureum
ATTCGCGCTACATCATCGCCTGGAAACTGTGCACCAACATGCGGGCCGAAGACGTCACCGACACGCTGGACCTGGCCCTCAAGGCATCGGGCTGCGATAGCGCCACCGTGCTGCACAAGCCCCGGCTACTATCCGACAACGGCCCCAGTTACATCGCGGGCGAACTCGCCGAGTACATCGAGGCCCAGCAGATGAGTCACGTCCGTGGCGCCCCGTTGCATCCGCAAACGCAGGGCA
>NZ_JADZGI010000039.1 GCF_015865035.1 Novosphingobium aureum
TTTTTTTTTTTTTTTTTTTTTTTTTTTTTTTTTTTTTTTTGTTTTTTTTTTTTTTTTTTTTTTTTTTTTTTTTTTTTTTTTTTTTTTTTTTTTTTTTTTTTTTTTTTTTTTTTTTTTTTTTTTTTTTGTTTTTTTTTTTTTTTTTTTTTTTTTTTTTTTTTTTTTTTTTTTTTTTTTTTTTTTTTTTTTTTTTTTTTTTTTTTTTTTTTTTTTT